>NZ_JCBAMT010000002.1:0-191862 GCF_059760445.1 Achromobacter sp. D7-1
ACGCATACCCGCCCGCCGCAAGCAGCAGCAGGCCCGCCACGGCCAGCGGCAACATGCGCCGCGCCCGCGCCGGGTGCTCCGGCCGCATCGCGGTCAGGCGGGCGGCAACCGGCGGTGGATCGGCAGATTCGTCGGCGGGCGTCTCCGCCATCAATGAGGGCGCAAATATGTCCGGCTCCGGCTCCGGCTCCGGATCCGCCGCCGGCGCCGGCGCTGGATGCGCCACAGCAGCCGCCACGGCCGGCGGGATCGCACCCATCGCCGCGACAAGCGCCGCAGCCGTCCGCGGCCTGGCCTGCTCCTCCATCGCCAGCCCCTCGTCCACGGCGGCGCAGAACGCCGCTCGATAGGCGCCCGGTTGCCATTCGTCCAAAGGCAGGCAGTCGTCGCGCACGCGCCGTGCCAACGCGCCCGGAGGGGCTGCACCCGACGCCAGGAAGTACGCCAGCGCCGACAGCCCGTACACGTCCGTCCAAGGGCCGCAAGCATGGCTCGGATCGTCCGTGTACTGTTCGAACGCGGCGTAACCCGCGTGCCGGACGGCGTCTTCCTCATCCGGCGCAACATCGGCAGGTGGCGCCAGGACGGCAACACCCTGCGCATCGCGGATCACGGCACCGGGGCAGATGCCGCCGTGCACCCCGCCGGCCTCGTGCAAGGCGGCCAGGGACGCGGAAAAACCGGCGACGACGCGCAGGATCTCCTGTTCACGCAGCCGCCCGGGCGGCAGGCGCAAGATCTCGGCCAGGCGCGCCTCATCTGGAGCGGCCGGCAAGCCTGCCGGGCCCGGTCCCGGCGGCACAGCTGAAGTTCGAAGCATGCGCGGTCCTCCGGCAGGTTCAGGGATGCCAGGTCGGCAGGGATGAGAACAATCTGGCGAACAGCGTGGCGTTCAGCGCGCCACCATGAATGTAGGTCTGCAAAGCCGCGCCGTCCGCCTGGTTGGTCCACCAATAGCTGGTGTGGGAACTGGGATTGAAGCAGAACGGCAGATCGGGCCAGGCACCCAGGGCACGGCGCGCCAGCGGCGCGGAATCCTGCTCCCGGCCCGCGCTCAGGATGTCCATGATGTCGCTGCCCGCGCGCGGCGCGGCGCCTGCGCCTGGCGCGGACACGCGCGCCGCCGCCACGGGCATGCGCAACTGCTGCAGGCTGCGGTCGAACTGTTCCGCCGGGCAACCATGGCGCACCGCGGCCAGCAAGCTGGCGCCGACCTGCCGGTAATAGTCGCTGGCGCCGTCCAGGATGCTGCTGTGGTACTGCTCGGGCGGCACGGCCATGACCACGCACAGCGGATAGCCCCGGCCCACCCGGTCGCGGCTGGGCGTGATGCAGCCCAGCTGCGCGACGCCGGCGCCCGGCCCCGATGGAATCGCGAAATTCCAGATGGGCGCCGACGCGAAACCGCGCGCGGCGTTGACGTCCGGCGCTTGCTTCAACGCAGCCAGCCCGAACTGCAACCAGCGGTCCCACCAGGTGATCAGCTCGCGCGGCAGACGCCGGTGCACGAAATCTCCCGCCGCCGGAATCTTGCCGTACCAGCCCACCCGTCCCCGCTCCACTGCTAGCTCCATGTCCATGTCCTGTTCATGACGCGCCGGGGCAGGCAAAGGCCTGCATCTCGGCTAGATGAAAAGGGCTTTTGACGCTGCTGGCGGTGATCTCCAGCACCACCTTGCGCCCGCCCAGGTCGAATGTGGCCAGCGTGATTTCCGCCGTGGCGCCGCGCCGCAGCTGCGCACGATCCAGCATGCGGTTCAGCGCCCAGGGGCCGGACGTGGTCATGCCCGCCGCCCCTTCCTGCGGCGTAAGCTCTATACGCACCTGGTTGCTACCGCGGGGGCCGGGCCACTGCACCGTGGTCGCGACCTGCGGGCCGTGCGCGTAGCGCACCGCCTGGCCGTCCACGTCCATCACGAACTGGGTAATGTCCGCGTCCATTTCCACGGGCCTGATGGCCACCCGGTACGAGGGCATGGGGTTGCCCGCCATGAAGTACACGTCGCGGATGACGCCGGCGCGCTGGAAGGCATCCAGCGTGCCGGAGTTCTCACCCGACTTGCCATCGATGCCGGGCTTAAAGCGCCAGCGCTGTCCGGACACGTCGATCTGGTTCGCCAGGTTCTTCTGGAAGAAGTCGTCCATCAGGCCGTTGGGCCCGAACAGCCGCGCCATGTCGTTGGGCGCCACGTCGCGCGTGGAACGGCCGGAAAACGGGTAGCGTCCGGCCACGGACTGGCTGCAGAACATGCCTATGGTGGCGGACACGGTCTCGCCCATGCGCGCCCGGGCCACGTCGGACACCTCGCCGGACGCGTTCACGGACAGGGAATTGAGCACGTCGCGCAACGGCCCGGGCAGGCGTCCCGCCTCCGCCCGCAGCTTGGTCACGGCATCCGAACTGGGCGCGGGACTGCCGCTGCGCAAGGCCGCGTCCGCCGCCGTCAGATAGGTATAGAGCTCGTTGATGAGGCCCGTGGTTGCGGCGATCGGAGAAGCAGCGCCGGCCGTCGCGCCCTCGCCTTCGGCCAACCGCCGGTAGGGTTCGAAGTGCTGGTCCACGATGCGCTCCAGCTTCTCGTCGGTGGCGTCGGCCCGCATGGCCGCGCCCGGCCCGGTCGGCCCGAACATCTGCTCCAGCGCCTCGCGCGTGCTGCTGACGCGGTCGCGCGCCTGATCCACCAGCGAACGGTCGTCCTTGCCGGTATCGCGCAGCAAGGAGGTTTCGCGCGCGACGCCGCGCACCAGCCGCACCAGCGGTGACTCCGGCGCCGACAAGGTGCGCGCCATCTGGATGTTCTGCAGCAGCGATTTGCTGGGCGCCAGCTGCAGATCGTTCAGATAGCCGTCCCACTGCGCCACGTAGTCGTTCATGTACAAGCGCTTGATGTCCACCACCAGCTGGCGTTGCGCCGTCTGGTCCAGCTGGCTGCGCAAGGGTATGTTCAAGATCCACGCATCGTCCGACCGCAGCACCTCGGCCACGCCGGTGACGCGCTTGTTGAACACGTCCCAGTAGCCGCGATAGCTGTAGAGCGCGGGTATGCCCTGGCTCAACGGCTTGCCGTTCTTGCGCACAAAGACGGCGCTGGCCTGCGCGCCGCCCAGCGTCACCACCGTGATCTCGGGCGCCGCATCGGCGTTGGCCAGGGTGCGGCGCAGCCGGCTGTAGGCGCGTTGCGCCAGCGTGTAGCGCGCCAGCTTCTCGCGCGCCTGTGCCACCAACGCGTCATCCTTGGGAAACGGCGAGGCCAGCACATGGCTCTGCGTCAGGTTGCGCAGGTGCAGCGACAGCTGTTCATACTGGCGCCGCGTGTAGCCCTCGGGCAAGGTGGTCTGCATGTCCGACAGCAGCCAGGCATGCATGAACTCCGCGTCATAGCGCTCGGCCTCGTACAGCATCAGATAGGCCCGCAGCGCCTCGTAGGAATATTCCAGGTCGCTGGCCGAGGCGTCGCGCAACGCGGTCTCGACGCGCCGCGCCACTTGCGGCAGCAGCACCTGGTCCAGCGTGTTGCCGTACACGCCCTGCGCCGCCGCCTGCAGTTTCTGGCCCTGGTAGAGGCCATAGCGATAGCTCAGCGGCGGGTTGTCGATCTCGAAGCCTTCATGCTGCGGCAGGTACCAGAGGCTGTCCAGGAAGGGCATCAGTCCCAGCAGGTCGCCGGTGCGCGTGATCTTGATGTCGCGCGTCAGCTTCTCCACTGCGGGTACGCGCCGCGCCACTTCCTCCACGTAATCGGCGTTGTTGCGATAGCTCATCGCCCACCCCCCGATCAAGGCCACGAAGGCCGCTGTCACCAGGCCGTAGCCCGCCCAATGCAGCTGCCGGTAGCGGCGTTCCCAGCGCAGGTTGCGGCTCGCCAGGCCCGCTTCGCGGAAGATCACGTCCTGCAGCAGATTTTTCAGGAAGTAGCTGCGGCCCTCTCCTTCACCCGGTACGCTGGCCGCGGACGCGGCGCCGCCGTCGATGCGCAGGTAGCGCTTCAGATGCCCGGTCACCTGGTCGAAGGTTTCGCCGCCCTGCGTGCCGCTGGTGAAGTAGACGCCTCGTGGAATGACGCGCGCCTCGAATTTCGAGGTCGCGAACACATCGCTCAGGAAATGGCCCAGGATGGCCTGCAGGCCGGCAAACTGCTGCGGCAGCATATAGGCGAGCGCGCGCCGCGCCGGATCGCTCTCGGCCGCCACCACGTCGGGCAAGGCGTCATCCAGGCGCCGCTGCAACAAGGCATATTCCTCGTGAAAGGCCTCGTACAGGTCGAAGTCCGGCTCCTGCGCGCGCGCATACGGCAAGGTGAAGCCCCATATCTGCGCCAGTTCCTCGCGGGTGAAGGAAGCGAAGTACTCTTCGAAGCCCGACAGCAGGTCGGTCTTGGTCACCAGCACATAGACCGGAAACGCGATGCCCAACTGTTCACGCAGTTCCTGCAGCCGGCGTCGCAACACCGCCGCATGCTGCGCCCGTTCCGCGTCGGAAGCCGACAGCAGGTCTTCGACGCTGACCGTCAGCATGGCGCCATTGATGGGCTGCCGGCCGCGATACTTGGACAGCAGGCCGAGAAAGCCGCGCCACTCTTCCTCGTCGCCAGTCGGATCGCTTTCGTGCGTGGTGTAGCGCCCAGCCGTGTCCAACAGCACGGCATCGTCGGTAAACCACCAGTCGCAATTGCGGGTGCCGCCCACTCCCCGCAGGGCCACCTTGCCATAGCGTTCCGCCAGGGGAAAGTTCAGCCCCGAATTCACCAGCGCGGTGGTCTTGCCCGCGCCCGGCGCACCGATGATCACGTACCAGGGCAACTGGTACAGATACTGCTTCGAGAACCGGTCCAGCGCGCTGCGCTTGCCACGGCTCTCGAAGCGTGTCTTGCGCAGCAGTTCCACGGCCTCGTGGAACCGCGCCTCCAGCTGGCGTATCTCGTCATTGCCGGCGGCCTCCTCCAAAGGCTTGTCCGCCTTGGGCTTGGGCCGCCGCAGCTGGCTCAGCAACTGTGCGTTCAAACGCCCCTCGCGCCATTTGCGCCACAGCAACCGCAGCAGCCAGATTGCGAACATCGCCACGATGACCGCAGTGCGCACTGTTTCGCTTTCCAGCGGGCGCACGGTGCCGATCGCGATGAGCGGCCCCGCGATCCAGATCAGCACCGCCAGGGCCACCAGCCCCAGGAAGTTCCACACGCGGCGGCTGAAGAACCATCCGAACAGCCTGTAGATCATTCCTGTCCTCCCTGCTCGTGCGCCGGCGGCGGCACCAGCACCGTGATCTCCACTCGCCGGTTCAGCGCGCGGCCCGCTGCCGTGTCGTTGGGCGCCACCGGATCGGCATCGCCGCGGCCCTCCGCGCGCACCCTGGCCGTCTGGCCCAGGCGCTGCTCCAGCATGTCCTTGACCGCATCCGCGCGCGCCTGCGACAGGTGCCAGTTGGACGGGAAGCGTGCGCTGCGCATCGGCGTATTGTCGGAGTAGCCGCGCACCAGAATGCTGCCCTGCGTCTCGCGCAAGGCATCGGCCACGCGCGACAACACCGGCAGATACTGGTCGCGCACGGAACTGGCGCCCGACTCGAACACGCCGTCGCCCCGCAGCACCACCACGCTACGGTCCACCTCGTCGCGCACGGAGACCAGCTGATCGCGGATCTCGGGCGCCAGGAACACCGCCAGCCGCGGCGCAGGCGCCGGCCGCTTCACCGCCGTCGGCGCGATCTGCACGGTAGGCGGACGCAGCTTGGCGATGGATGCGAACACGGCGTCGGATTGGCTGCCCAGGCGCCAGCCCAGGCCCCAGTACAGCGCCAGCGCCAGCACGGCGGCCAATGCGCCGAACACCCACAGCGGCACGGGCAAGCGGCGCAAGGGCGTCTGCGCCGGTTCGTCGCGCCAATGGGGCGACAGCGCCAGCGGATACTCGCCGCGCGCGCCGCGCAGGATCCGCAGCAGACGCTGCCGCAGCGTCTCCAGCTGCGAGCGGCCGTTGTCGATCACGCGGTAGCGTCCTTCAAAACCCAGCAGCAGGCAGTAGTACAGCAGCTCCAGCAGATCCAGATGCTGCCCCGGGTTCTGCGACAGCTTGGCCAGCAGCTGGAAGAACTTTTCGCCGCCCCAGGTCTCGTTGTGGAAAGTGACCAGCAGGCTGTGCGCGGACCACACCCCGCCCCCGCCCCATGGCGTGAGCGCGGCGGCCTCGTCCAATGCCGTGCACAGGCAATAGCGCGCGCCCAGTATGGTTTCGTTGGGTATGCCCGCCTGCTGCGCGCGCAGCTCGAACTGGCGCACCTCGTCCAGCAGGTGCTCGCGCAGCATCGCGGGCGACGGATGGGTCGCCGTTGCGCGGATCTGCGGAATCAGGTCCAGCAGCGGGTTCGCCGCCGCCACCAGCGGATTGGTGCCGCTGATGACGTAGTCGTGGGGCCGCAGCCTGCCCGCCGTACTGGCAGCGCCCTCGCCCATGCCGCCCGGAGGGCCGGCCAGCGTGTGATCCGAAGCATGCATAGTTGTCTCCGTCTGGTTGGACTGCGCTCAATCGCGCAGCGCCCAGAACTCCATCGTCAACCCGGGAAAATCGCCCGCCAGATGCAGCGCAAGCGCGCCGGTGCGCTCCAGCTGCTTCCAGAATTCGCCGCTCTTATCCAATTCGAAGTAGACATGTCCGGCGCTGTATGGAATCTGCCGCGGCGCCACCGGCAGCGCACGCACGGCGACGCCCGGCAATTGCAGGTGCACCAGGTCGCGAATGCGTTCCACCGGACCGATCTTGACCTGCGCCGGAAAGCGCGTGCGCACGGCCTCCACACCCAGATCCGCAAGCACCGCCAGCACGAAACCGGCCGATTGCAACAGTTCAGCGTCCTGGATCTGCGCCACGCGCACGCCCTGGCCGCGGTCCTGCAGCGGAATCTGCAAGGCACGTTGCTCCAGCACGGCTGACAACGAACGGCGCAGCTCATTCATCAGGGGCGTGAAGCTGCCCTGCAGATCGTCGTGCGCATACCCCGGCAATACGCCCGGCCGCCGCGTCGCGGACGTGAAAGTGGCGAGGTCGCAGGCCAGCATCAGCCAGTCGTGGAACAGGCGCTCGGGATGCTGCGCGGGGCTCTGGCGCGCATGCCAGACCGAGCCCATATAGCGGTTGACGGTCTCCAGCAGCATGAAGTCCGACACCTCGGAGACGCCGCCGCGGCCGGGCTGCGACAAGCGCGCGGCCAGCGCCTCGCTGCGCGCGTCGAGCAGCCCGTGCAATTCATCGACAAAGCCGCGCAGGACCGGATGCTCGCCCGCCGCCACCCAGGGCGCTATGTAGCCCTCGTCCAGCACTACTCGGTTGTCCGAGCGGCGCTCCAGGATGCGCGCCACACCCAGGCCCAGCCAGTCGTCGGTCAGGTCGTCCTCCAGCATCAGCCGCAAGCGCAAGCGGCCCAGCTGCATCAGGACGGGTTCCAGGGCCACCGAGCCGCTGTCCTCCACCTCGGCCTCGTGCACCAGATAGCGCGCCAGCGTGTCTTCCTCGCCTTCGTAGATGACGTCACTGGCGCCGGCGCGCACGCGCGGTAGGGCCAGCAGGATGCGCGCGCCGCGCGTTTGCGCCGGCACTTCGAACGCCGCCGGCGCCGCGTCCGGGTGCGAAAAATCGAATGGCGTGCCATCGGGCATGACGCCTTGCGCCCGCGTCAGCGCCACCTTGCCTATCGCCAGCGCGTCGCGGTCCAGCGACAGCTGGCTAAAGCCCCAGAAGAACCCCTGGAGCGCGGCCGCGCGCTGCTGCGCGGTGTGCAGCATATGGCGTTCAAACTGCTGGAAATGCTGGGGCCGCAGGAACATACCCTCCGACCAGATCACTTTGTCTCTGCTCACCATGTCCGGTTCTCTCAGCATCTAAAAGGGCCACCACGAACGGCTGCGATCCACTTCTTCCAGCCCGTCGCGCTTGACCGCGACTTTCACCGTCTCCTCATTCGGCGAAAACTGCCAGACCTTGTACATATTGGTGTTCTGCGCCTCGGGCAGCGCCACCAGCAGCCGCCACTTGCTCTGCTCCAGTTCGCGATAGGCCGCCACCACGCCCACCACGCGCGCCTCGGCATTGCCGGGGTACTGCACCACCTTGGTCTCGCCCGGCTTCAGGATCACCTGATCGACATTGAGCAGCTCAGCGCCCAGCGCCGCGTGCGCATCGCCCTGCAAGGTGAAAAAGTCGCGCGATTCGAAGATGCTGGCTGACTTCAACTCGTAGATCGTCACCTGTACCGGCGACGGCCTGCCGCCCGCGTTCTGGTTGACTTTGGGATCCGCGCGCAGCTCGATCGCATAAGGCACGGGCACGCGCCTGGCCGTCGACGAACATGCCGCGAGCAGCGCCGCCGCCAGCACGCCCGCAAGAATCGCCGCGATGCGTCGCCGTCCCGTCGGAATCATTCGTAGGCATGGACTGCTCATAGGACCTCGGAAATAAAAGTACACACGTCTGTTACGCCGCGACGCATACCTTGCACGACGGGCCGCTATCATCGGCGGAATGACCAGGCCTACCCACCCCGAACGACACGCCCGCGCCATGAAACAGCCCGCACGCATCAGCTTGATATCCGCTCTCGCCCTGCTCGCCGCCTGTGCCGCCACGCCATCGCCGCAGGCCGTGGACGCCTTGCAGCAGGTCCGCGACGAATATGCCGCCAGCCGCTTCGGCGCTGTCGTGCGTACCGTGGCGACTTCCGACGCGCTGGCCTCCGCGCCCACGCCCACGCGGGTGGAAGCCCTCAAGCTGCAAGCCTTCAGCTACTGCGTGACCAACTACCGCCAGCTGTGCGAGGACAGCTTCGTCCGCATCCTGCAGCTGCAACCTTCGTTCCAGCTTGCGCCGAATGAGGCCGGACATCCCCTGTGGGGACCGGCTTTCCAGGCGGCGCAGGCGTCCCAGACTCGCTAACGCGCCGACGGCGCCCAGGAGACAGGCGTGAAACTCATCGTGTTCCAGCGTGCCGGCGATCCGGCCTTCGACCCCATCCACGCCGTGTTCACGGCGCCCGGCGCCACGATAGGCCGCAGTCTCGACAATCACCTGGCCCTGCCCGATCCCACGCGCGCCATCTGCCGCGTGCAGGCGGCGATCCGCGTCAACGACGCGGACGCCGGCTTTGTGCTGAACCTGAGCAGCATGAGCGCCGTCAGCGTCAATGGCCAGGCGCTCGCGCGGGACCAGGAAGTGCCGCTGAATCCCGGCGACGAATTGCAGATCGGCGATTACCGGCTGCGGGCAGATACGGGCGCGCCCGAAACGGCGGCAGCCGCTACGTCCGTGGTCGCCGACGACGACATCTTCAGCGACCTGATCGGCCCGGGCACCTTGCCCGTGGGCAGCGCGCCGGACGTCTCCACGCATCCCTTCGATCTGGACTCCGCCCAGGCGCGCAATCCGGAAGACCCCTTGCGCCACCTGCCGCCCGGCGATGGCGCGGTGGCGAGCGCGCTCACCGATCCCCTGGCGCTGTTCGACGCGCCCGGCGATGGCACGCCCAGCATCTTCTCGGACGGCACCCCGTCCGCCCTGCCCGCCGACGATGCGCTGGCCGAGCACCGCGCCCATCCCGTCGATGATGCCTTGGGCCGTCCGCGCGAGTCCGCGGACCATCGCAGCGCATCCGACCATCTGCGGGAGATCGGCGGCTACTTGCGGCCCGCGCCCGTCAAGCCAGAGCCCGGCGACCAAGACCGCTGAAGTCTCAGGCGTAGTCATAACGGAACTCCCCGTCGGCGGCTGACAGGCCTACCCTGCTCAGCCTGCGGTCCTGCATCGAGGCGCCCAGCAGCTCCCGGCTGATCCTGGGCAGCACCGTGTTGGTGAGCACGGCATCCACCATGCGCGCCCCCGACTCCACTTCGGCGCATCGCGCCACGACCAGCGCGGTGGCTTCGGGCGTCACCTCCAGCACGATGCCGTGGTGCTCCGACAGGCGGCGGCGCACGCGCTCGAATTGCAGGTCCACGATGCGTGCCAGCATGGTGTCCGGCAGCGGCAGATAGGGCACCGCGACCAGCCGGCCCAGCAAGGCAGCAGGAAAAGCGTGCAGCAGCGGCTCGCGCAATGCCGCGGCCAGCGCGGCGCTGTCCGGCAACAGCTCCGGGTCGCGGCACAGCGCCGCGATGCGGTCCGCGCCCACGTTGGAGGTCAGGATGATCACCGCGTTGCGAAAATCGATGTAGCGCCCCTCGCCGTCCTCCATCCAGCCCTTGTCGAAGACCTGGAAGAAGATCTCATGCACGTCGGCGTGCGCCTTCTCCACCTCGTCCAGCAGCACCACGCTGTAGGGCCGCCTGCGCACCGCCTCGGTCAGCACGCCGCCCTCGCCATAGCCCACGTATCCAGGCGGCGCGCCCTTGAGCGTGGACACCGTATGCGACTCCTGGAACTCGCTCATGTTGATCGTGATCAGGTTCTGCTCGCCACCGTAAAGCGCCTCGGCCAAGGCCAGCGCGGTCTCCGTCTTGCCGACGCCGCTGGGGCCGCAGAGCAGGAACACGCCCACCGGCTTGTCCGGGTCGGTCAAGCCGGCACGAGAGGTCTGGACCCGGCGCGCCACCGCCTCCAGCGCTTCGCGCTGGCCGATCACCCGCGTCGACAGCGTATCCGCCAGATCCAGCACGGCGCGCGCCTCGTCCCGCAGCATGCGGCCCACGGGGATGCCGGTCCAGTCGGCCACCACCGCCGCGACCGCCGCCGCATCGACCGCGCAATGCACCATCGCCGTCTCGCCCTGGCTGGCCGCCAGCGCTACGCGCGCCTGCGTCAACGCGCGGCGCTGGTCTTCCTGCGCATCGGACGCTGCAAGGTCCAGCGTCTTGCGCAATGTCAGCACATGCCCGGCCAACGCACGTTCCGACTCCCAGCGCGCCGCCAGCGTCCGCTCATCGTCCGCGGCGCCGGCCTGCTCGGCCGCCAGGCGCTGGATCCGCTGCGCGTCGCCTTCGCCCAGGCGCAGTTCACGTTCGGCGATGCGCTGCGCCAACTCCAGTGCCTGGACCCGCCTGCGCGCGTCCTCCAGGCTGGGCGGCACCGCATGCTGACTGACCGCAACACGCGCGCAGGCCGTGTCCAGCAGCGCCACCGCCTTGTCAGGCAGCTGGCGCGCGGGAATATAGCGATGCGACAAGGTCACCGCCGCCTCGATCGCCTCGTCCAGCAGCAGCACGCCATGATGGGCCTGCAGCGTTTCAGCCAGGCCCCGCAGCATGCCGAATGCACGCGCCTCGTCGGGCTCGTGCACCTGTATGACCTGGAAGCGGCGGCTGAGCGCCGGGTCCTTCTCGATGTACTTCTTGTATTCCGACCAGGTGGTGGCGCCTATGGTGCGCAGTTGGCCGCGCGCCAGCGCAGGCTTCAACAGGTTGGCCGCGTCTCCCGTGCCCGCGGCGCCGCCTGCGCCCACCAGCGTGTGGATCTCGTCGATGAACAGCACCACCGGCCGCTCGCTGGCCAGCACCTCGTCTATGACACCGCGCAGCCGTTGCTCGAACTCGCCCTTCACGCCCGCGCCCGCCTGCAACAGGCCGATGTCCAGCAGATACAGCGCAACGTCGCGCAGCTGCGGTGGCACCTCTCCCGCCGCCAGGCGCAGCGCCAGGCCTTCCACCACGGCCGTCTTGCCGACGCCGGCCTCGCCGGCCAGTAGCGGGTTGTTCTGGCGCCGCCGCATCAGCACATCGATGAGCTGGCGGATTTCCTCATCGCGTCCGGATACCGGATCGATCTCGCCCGCGCGCGCGCGAGCGGTCAGATCGACCGCGAAGCGCGCAAGCGCGGAACCGCCCTCGCCCGGCGCCCCGGCGGCGGCAACGGACGCCGCCTCGGCCGCGTCTTCCGGCGAGCCCTGCACGATCTCTTGCAGCTGTTCCAGCAGCGTATCCGGCACGATGCGCGAGAACTGCGCCGACATGCCCAGCAGCACGTGGCGCAGCGCGTAGGTCCGCGCCAGTCCCGCCAGCAGATGGGCGCTGCGGATGCGTGCCGCGCCATAGCGCAGCGATCCCAACACCCAGGCCCTTTCGACCGCGTAATCGATGTGTTCGGACAGATCGGACACCGAACCCGCCCCGGCCGGCAGGCGGTCCAGCTCCGCCGTCAGGTCGGCTTGCAATGCCGCCATGTCCAGTCCGAAGCGGCGCGCAATCCGGTGCAGGTCGCTGTCTTGCGCATGCAGGATCTGATGCACCCAATGCACCAGTTCCACATAGGGATTGCCGCGCAGCTTGCAGAACGCGGTGGCGCCCTCCAGCGTCTGGTAGAGCAGCGGATTGAGCTTTCCGAAGAGGTCGATGCGGCCGATATCCGACATGGCAGGGTGGCGCGTCAGGCGCGTGTGGTCGTTGAGGTTGAAGCCGGCAAGCGGCCACGCGGCGGGATACGGCCGCGGCTTTCATAATCCAGCAGGAGATCGCCAGCTTCGCCTTGCTCGGGCCGGCGCTTGCCCAGCCACGAAGAGAGGCCCAGCGGTCGCTGCGCCCCAAGGGCCAGTCCGCGCGCATCCTGCGCACGCAGCACCGGGCGCAGATCCCAGGCCAGCTCCATGCCGATGTAATGCCTGACCCAATGCGTCAGCTGGCGGGCGCGCTCGCCTCCAGGCAGAAAGCTCTGGTAGTCCGCCAGCGCCAAGGGACCGATCTCGATGCGGAACTTGTGCTGGGCGTCGCGCACCGCGACCCCCAGCACCGTGTCGCGCCCCAGCCCCGCCAAGCCGCCCAGCCCCAGTCGCTGTGCCGGTTCCAGGCGGATCCACTGCGGCACGAACTCGCGGATGCGCACCGGCAGGCCGAAGAACGATTGCAGGATGTGCTTGAGTCCTTCCGGGTTGCGGGTCTGGCGCGTCAGATGCCCCGCCATGTGGTACTTGGCATGGTCCAGCACGGCGTCGCGGCGCCGCATCGACGGTTCGCCCATGTGCAGCAGGCTGGCCACGTAGCGCGTGAAGCGCTCATCCTTGCGATCCAGGCTGACCGTGCTCTGCGCATCGGCCCAGGCGCGGTAGAACAGCAGGATGAGCCGATGGTGGAACACGTCCGCGAATGCAGACAGCGTGCGGTCGCCGTGATGCGCCATGCGCTCGCGGGCGTGTTCCGTCAGATGCAGAGGCAAGGGTCCATTCGGACCGAACAGGCCGAAGCTGAATATCGACAGTTCCGCGGGCCGGCCGCCCATGGCTGCGCGCGCGCCCGCCACGGTGGATGGCGCGAATGCCATCGACGGCTCCTGCCGCAGCCGCACGGGTTCGTGGCGCGCGACCGTGTCGCGGCCCAGCGGCTTGCGCGCCCCGGAGAGCGCATCTATCCAGCGCAAGGCATGGAACAGGTCGTGGGCGTGCGGTTCGCGCTCCAGCGCGCGCCACCATTGCGCCAGCGCGCCGTCTGGCGCGGCGGGCGGATTTTCGGCAGCGGCAAGGGGTTGGGCGATGTCCACCGTCCTATCCCATGTGGATCTGCTTGGCGTCCACCTTGACCAGGTCGCCGCCCGTCACCACCGTGTAGGCCGCGTGCAGCCGCGCGCTCTGCTCCGCCTGGAAATCGATGGTGCCGGCGCGCACCTGGTCCATCTCGCTGACGCTGCGCAGCGACAGCCGCGCCATCAGCGTCATGCGGTCCAGCACCGCCTCATAGTTCCGGCCCACCAGCCGCGTCTCACCCACGGTGGCATGCAGCTGCTTCGCCACCATGCGCATGCTGCCGCAGGTATGGCGTTCTTCCTCGGCTTCCACCGCGTACTCGGACGCGCGCACGCGCACGGCACGCTCGCTCTCCAGCAGCACCCCGCCGCTGCGCGAACGCAGTACCAGTTCGCCCTCGGCCTGCAGCGTGGTGCGTCCCGGATCGGCCTGCATGGTGATGGCGATCAGGTAGACCCGGGCGGGGTCGGGGCCGCTGATCAGCACCTCGTCGCCCGGTTGCGGCTCCAGCAGGCAGCTGGCGGCGCGCTGCGCGGTCCAGACACGGCCGTCGCAAGCCACGGCGTAGCTGCCGTCGGGTTCGCGGCGCAGCAACTCGCCCAGCAGATGGACGGGGTCGTAAGCCATGCGGCTCAGAGGTGTCGCGGACTTCATCATGCGCTCCTTTTTGTGTGCACAGGCCCTAGACCACGGGCCGGCGTCCCATGCGGGGCTGGTAGCGGGCGATCTCGCCGCGCTGCAAGCTCGAGAGGATCAGCTCCGACATCAGATTGATCGATACGTGGCGCGCGAAGAACTGCTCCAGCACGGCACCAAACAGATAGGGGCTGATGCCCGAAAACGCCGTCTCGTCCACCTGCAGCGCAATGCGCACGCCGCGCCCATGGACGATGGGGCCTGGCACCGGCAGGCGATGATGCACCGGCGTGGCGCTGACATGCCGCAGGCCGGCGATGTGCCGGCGCGTGGCGGGCTCGGCCAGGCTGCCGTAGACGTGCAGCATCTCGCGCAGGGTTTGCGCGCCCTGCTCTGCGTCCAGGTCGGTCAGGCTCAAGTAGTTCAGGCCCAGGTGGCTGATCAGATGCCAGGTCGCGGCATTCTCCGCCAGCGCAGCGCGCGGCCGCGTGGGTCCGTGCAGCACCTTCACCGAGCGCACCGGCGCCGACACGCGCAGGGTCATGTCGGTCTCGGTCCCCAGCGGCAGCAGCAGCGCCAGATCGCGGTTGGTGCACAGGGTTTCCAGGGTCAGGTGCCGCAGGTCGCCGGAAAACGGCGCTTCCCGCCGGTCCACCAGCGACAGGAACACCTCGCTGCCGATGTAGCCGCTGCGGGTGCCGTTGCGCTGCGCAATGTCCGAAACCAGCCGCGGCTCGCGGCGCACGGAAAAGTAGGCGCCGTGCTCGTCGGGATCGCTGCCCAGCGAGCCATAGAATGGCCGGAACTCCTGCTCCTGACGCTGTGCGGAAGCGTGGCCCGCCACGCGCGTCACGCCGTAGACCTCGTAGTCCAGCGGGCGGCTGCGGTCGATGACCACGTGGTACTCGGAAGTCCTGGGGGTCACCGCCACGCGGTCCGCCCGCTTGGCGAACAGGTTGATCACCGGCACGCAATGCAACGCCAGATTGGCGGCCGATATCGCACCCTCCAGTTCCGGCGCCGCCATCGAGAACAGCAGGGTCAGGTCGAACGCGCGGGTCTCGCGCTGCGCGCCTTGGGGCATCGCGGGCGTGCGCAGCCCCTGCTTCAGTCCGTTGATGCTGAAGAACAGATAGCGCTGCGCGAACGCGAAGTACTCTTGCAGCAGCCGGTAGCCCTGGAACACGCGGGCGTCGCCCGGCAACAGCGCCTGCTCGTCGGCAAAGCCTTCATGGCGCACCGCCCCCGGGGGCAGCCTGTTGATCCAGGCTAGCGGCCGTGCGGCGTCATGGCCCAGCACCGCCACGGTATGCCCCATCACCACTTCCAGCAGGCGCTGCATCTGCAGGTCCTGGCCGTTCAAGTGAAACACCAGTTGATCGAGATCCAGGTCTTCCAGCCGTTGTCCGCCGCATACCTCTATCCGGATACGCAGCGCGCTCAGCACCCGCGCGGTGCGCCCCGTCAGGCCCAGGCGCGCCAGCGGCAGATCCTGCGGCGCGGCTGTGAACTCCGCCTGCGTGACCTGCAGGGGCCACAGGCGCAGGGCGTGGCCGGTGGTGAAGTCGCAGGGCGTCTGCTCGCCGCGCGCCACGCGGCCGCGCAGCAGCGTGCCGCGTGGCAGCTCGAAGCCTCCCGCCAAGGTGCCCTCGTTCATGCTGGGCGCAAACTGCACGATGGCCATCGCTGGCGTGGGCGCCAGGTAGTTGGGGTACACCACCTCCAGCAGCCGTTGCGAGAAACGCGGAAATTCCGCATCCATCTTCATGTGGATGCGGGCAGTCAGAAAGCTGAAGCCCTCCAGCAGGCGCTCGACATAGGGGTCGGCCACCTCCGTAGCATTCATGCCCAGGCGTCCGGCCACCTTGGGATGGGCTTGCGCGAATTCCGCGCCCAGCTCCCGCAGATAGACCAGTTCCCGGTTGTAGTAATCGAGCAGGCGGTCGTCCATCAAGCACCGCCCAGATCGCGCAGATCCATGTGGCCGCTTTCCAGGTCGATGTCCGTGCGGAACAGGAACTCGAGCGGCTGCGGCACGCACCACAGCATGCCGCGTATCTCCAGGCTCAGCACGTTGTGGTGCTCCAGCGTGCCAGCGTCCGACACACAGCGCACTTCCACCGAAGAGCGCAGGATGCGCGGCTCAAATGCGGCTATCGCTTCGCGGATCGACTCTTCCACGTCGATCCAGTCGATCTCCGACATGCGCTTTCCCGCCATGGCCCGCACGCCGAAGTTCAGCGCGGACGCGGCCACCGGCCGATGCGCCGACAAGTCCTGGGACGCCTGCAGGTTCACGGTATTGAGCAGCCAACGCAGGTCCCGCAGCACCGCCGCGCGCAACGCCTCATGCGTGAGCATGGCGTTTTCGCGCGGTTCCTCGCGCTTGGCGGGATCGTTATCCATCAGGCGATCCAGCAGCGACGGCTGCAGGCGGTCCCGCGCCGCTCGCTGGCCGCGCGACAGCGGTTCCCAATCGCCTGGACGGTCTGCGTGGCCCATCACGCCAGCTCCAGGCTGCGCACCTCGAGCAGGGCAGTTTCCGCGGCATCCGTCAGCCACATCTTCTGCCCCACGCCCGCGTAGGTATCGCCATGCAGCGTGCGCCAATCGGTCGTCCTGCCCAGCTTGGCCGAATCCGGCAGTTCGACCATGCGCGCACCCGGCGCCGCCGGATAGCGCGCCGGCACCAGGCCCTGCCGCGCCTGGCCATCGGTCAGTTCGATCTCGGCCTGCGCCCAGACCAGATCGCACAGGCCTTCCGGCGCAAGCAAACGCACGCGCTTGAGCCCGGCAAAGGGCAGCCAGACATAGCGCCCGCCCGTCAGGAACTCGAACACCGGGCCGAGGCGGCTGTCGCCATCGCAGATCCACTGAAACGGCTGCGCCGCCTCTTGCGCCGCCAGCTCCAGCAGGCCGGCATGCGCGCTGGCTGCCTCGAAAGCCTTGCCGCGCAGCTCGGCGGCCTGGGCCGGCGCGGTGCCGTCCAGGCGCAGCGCCGATATCATGTCTCGCAGCCAATCACCGGGCTCGTCCAGCAGCGCGGGCTCGCCCTGCCCGGCGAGCACCGCCTCGCGTTCGCGCTCCGCCGCGATGGCGCTGGCATAGAGCACCTGCGTCGGGCGCGCCTGCGCATTGAGATGCCCGCAGACGTTGAGTTGCTCGGCCGCGCGCGCCCAATCGCCCTGCACCGCCAGCAGCTGGAACAGCTGCGCGCGCAGGTCCGCGTCGGCGGGCTGCCGGCGCACCTGCGCCTGCAGCTCGTCCAACTGGCCAGCCAGGCTGAGCGCGCCGAAAGGAACGGTCGCTATGGACATCGGTGCCTCCGCCCTAGCCTACTTCCTTGTTCTGCTTGATATCCCAGGCCACCAGGCTTTCCGCGCCCTTGCCGCCCTTGTCGGTCTGCTCCCAGTACTGCTGCTTGACCTTGGCCGCCTGGAACGCGAAGTTCACCACCACGCCCTCCGCGCTGCGGTCCCCAGAAATCTGCACCGACGACACCAGCACGTCCTCCAGCGTGATCTTGGAATACTCGATCTGCTCGCCGCCCGCCTTGCACATGGACAGCTCGATCTTGCTGAGATGCTTGCCGCTGGCGCAGTGCTTCATCACGGCGGGCGCGGCCTTGTCGATGCGGGCTACCACGTGCAGGTCGTTGAAGCTGGCCTTGCCCGCACCCAGGCCACCGCCGCTGGCCAGGTTGCCTGGCTGGGTGGCGCCCCACGAGAAGGACACGATGTCGGTCCAGTCCTTGTGGTTGGAGTCCTTGGATTCGCCATTGGCTCCATCGATTTTCATGAACATGTCCACTGCCACATCTGTCTCCCGGAGTTATGGGGCACGGTTGCGCCCCGATTTGTCAGCGCCACTCAGCCTTCGTTCTGTTTGAGCGAAGGCAGCTTGGAAACCAGCCGCAGCGACACCGTCAGCCCTTCCAGCTGATAGTGCGGCCGCAAGAAAAACTTGGCGGAGTAATAGCCAGGGTTGTCCTCGATCTCCTGCACCTGCACCTCGGCGGCGGCCAGCGGTTTGCGCGCCTTGGTTTCCTGCGAGGAGTTCACGGGATCGCCGTCCACGTAATTCATGATCCAGTCGTTCAACCAGCGCTCCATGTCGTCGCGCTCGCGGAACGAGCCGATCTTGTCGCGCACGATGCACTTCAGGTAATGGGCAAAACGGCAGCACGCGAAGAGATAGGGCAGGCGCGCGGCCAGCTTGGCGTTGGCCGAGGCGTCGGCCTCGTAGTAGTCGTGCGGCTTTTGCAGCGATTGCGCGCCGATGAAGGCAGCGAAATCGGAGTTCTTCCTGTGCACCAGCGGCATGAAGCCGTTCTTGGCCAGCTCGGCTTCACGCCGGTCGCTGATGGCGATTTCGGTCGGGCACTTCAGGTCCACGCCGCCGTCATCGGTGGGAAAGCTATGGCAGGGCAGATTCTCCACGGCGCCGCCCGATTCCACGCCGCGAATGGACGTGCACCAGCCGTACAGCTTGAACGAGCGGTTCACGTTGGCCGCCATGGCGTAGGCGGAATTGGTCCAGGTGTAGCGATCGTGGTTCGAGCCGTCGGTGTCTTCCTCGAAGTCGAACTCGTCGACCGGATTGGTCCGGGCGCCGTATGGCAGCCGCGCCAGGAAGCGCGGCATCGCCAGCCCGATGTAGCGCGAGTCCTCGGACTCGCGCAGGCTGCGCCATGCAGCGTATTCCGTGTTGGTGAAGATCTTGGTCAGATCGCGCGGGTTGGCCAGTTCCTGCCACGAATCCATCTGCATCACGTTGGGCGAGGCCCCCGCGATGAAGGGGCAGTGCGCGGCGGACGAGATCTTGGCGATCTCACCCAACAGTTCCACGTCGGGCGGGCTATGGTCGAAGTAGTAATCGCCGACCAGGCAGCCGATGGGCTCGCCGCCGAACTGGCCATACTCTTCCTCGTACACCCGCTTGAAGATGGGGCTCTGGTCCCAGCCCACGCCCTTGTGCCGCTTGAGCGTGCGGCCCAGCTCCGACTTGGACATGCACATCACGCGGATCTTCAGGAGCTCGTCGGTCTCGGTGTTGGTGACCAGGTAATGCAGGCCGCGCCACGCGCCCTCCAGCTGCTGGAAATCGGGGTGGTGCATCACGCCGTTGATCTGCTCCGACATCTTCCGGTCGATCTCGGCGATGATGGCCTGGATCGTGCGGTAGGCGTCCGACGACAGCCCGACGCCACTGTTCTCCAGCGCCTGGTGCGCCAGCGTGCGCACGGCGTGCTCCACCGCCTCCTGCGCCTGCTCGGTCTTGGGCTTGAATTCCTTCTTCAGCAGGGCGGACAGGTCGTCCGCCTGCAAGGTCTCGACAGCGCGCGCGTCGGCGCGTTTGGCCACTGCGGTCATGGCATTCTCCGAAAAGCGATTCGTGCGGAAATCAGGCGGCGGGATCCGTGGCAGGGGCGTCGGATGCGCGCGGCTCCTCTTGCGGCTTCGGCGCCGCCGCCAACGCGTTCATCAGCGCCGGGTTCTTGAGCACGCTGCCGATCAGTTCCTCGGCGCCGGTCTTGCCGTCCATGTACGTCAACAGGTTTGCCAACTGCGTGCGCGCGCTCAGCAATTCGTTCAGCGCGCCGACTTTTCGAGCGACGGTCGCCGGCGAGAAATCATCGATGCTCTCGAACGTGACGTCCACGTTCAGATTGCCTTCGCCCGTCAGCGTGTTGGGTACCTGGAACGCCACGCGCGGCTGGATGGAGCGCATGCGTTCATCGAAGTTGTCGATATCGATGTCCAGGAACTTGCGCTCGCCCACCTCCGGCTGCGGCGTTTCGGACTTGCCGGCCAGATCCGCCAGCACGCCCATCACGAACGGCAGCTGGATCTTGCGCTCCGCGCCGTAAATCTCCACGTCGTACTCGATCTGCACCCGCGGCGCGCGGTTTCTTGCGATGAACTTCTGGCCGCTTCCCTTCAGGCTGGTCGCCATGGTGTCGTCTCCTCTTGTTGGTGCGGCGGCTGGCCCGCCTTACGGTTCCTGCCGGTTTGCCTCGGACCGCGGCAGCCATGCCTCGAATTGCTCCAACCCCTGGGGGGCCAGATTCTTGATGATGTCGTGAAAGCTCATCGGGATAAGCTGCTGGGCGCGGCGGATGAGATAAGGCGCGGGATGGCCGGGCTCGTTGGCCTCGAAGTACGCACATACCTTGGAGAGCATCGCCAGCGCTTCGTCGCGCGACTGGATGGGCAGGTCCTGCCTGCACGCCGCGCCGTCGGCGGCGAGATGCGTGGCGGCGGAAGGGGCCGCAGCAGCGGGTGCATCGTCCGCCAGAATTTCGGCCTGCGGCGCGGATTGAAGGTCCCGCGTCGCCTCCAGTACCAGGTCCAGGGTGCGAAGCATGGCGGCGTAATCGGGCGTCCAGGCATCACCCAGCTTGTCCGCCACGAGTTTCTGCATGCGCCGCAGCGCGTCGGCCGCGGACTGCAGCGCCTGCGCGTCGGCATTGCCTTGCGCCCAGGCCTGGCGCAGGCGCTCGACAAGTCGCGGACGCCCGCCCGGATAGGCGTCCGCGTCCTGTCGGCTGCCATCGAGCAGCGCCTCGGTATCGCGCAAAGTCAGTTGTCCGTGCACGCCGCTGACCAGGCTGGCCGAACGCACGCTGCGCGCGCAGCCCTGCATGTCGCCAAAGGCCGCCAGCGCATTCATACGGGGCATGGGATCGTTTTCACCGACGCTGTCGAGCCGGGGATGCACCGGCTCCCAATAGCGTTCCAGGGTGTCGACGGCCAGCGCCAGGCCGTCGCTGTAGCCGGGCAGTCCGCGGATTTCAGTCCAGGCCGAGGTCAACAGGCCGATGATGCGCAGGTCGCGGGTGCGTTCCAGCAGCGCGCGCGCCAGGCATTCGACTTCGCGCCAATCAGGCGGCTGCGCGGCGATGATGGTCGAACCGAACTGCTGTTCGTCGCGACCCGCCGCGGCTTGCTGCAGTTGCAGAAAGTCAGCGTCGTATTCGAGGTCTTCCCCGCAGGGCAGACGTGAATCGAGTGTATTGAGGATGTCGGCGAATTCCATAGTCATCACTTAAATGCCTGCTGGGATGCTGCCTGGATACAACCACTACGCTCCGCGCTGCTCCACGGAAGGGTGAATTCTAGGCATCTCTTTCCGCATGCAACGGCAACCTAACAACTACAGATTTTTCTTACAGATAGCTAACACCCGAGTAAAAAATTGAACACTTATCTCCCAGCAGCACTGATTTTTAGACACAGACCTTACGGAATTGGCCGGCACACGGAAGGACTGTTACCGAAGCGTAAAAAACACAAAAGCATGTGATAGCGCTTCTCGGGCGCTTTGGCCCCTGCCTACAATCGGCGCTCACGCTGGCGGCAAGACCGGCGCGCTTCAAGAAGACTCAGAGACAGATTTCCCCGGTCGCATGCCCGCTCATCGTGAGCCATGCCCGTCCTTTGCAAGCGGCCCCATCCCGTGGCCGGTCATCCCATTGCAGTCCTCGTGACGCGCCTTGTGCGCGCCCGCGAAAAAATCCAAAGCAGCACACGCAACAACAGGCGCAGCATTCTCATAAGGAGACGGTGAGATGGACCGCAACGTGCCCAGCGATCGTGTCGTCAAGGCGCATACGCCCCTGCCGCCGGAACAGCTGAAGTTCCGCGCCATGCATGGCGCCGAAAGTCTTTCGCAACTGTTCGAGCTGGAGGTCGAGCTGGTCTCCGAGTCGTACTCGTTGGACATGAAGTCGCTACTGGGTAAGCCTTTGACGCTGGAGATCGAGACCGGATCATCCGCGCCGCGCTATCTCGGCGGACACGTCACGCGCTGCGCCCTCGTCGGTCGCGAGAACAACACCTCGCGCTACACCATCTATCGCGCCACGGTGCGCCCGTGGCTCTGGTACCTGACCCAGACCTCGGACAACAAGATCTTCCAGAACAAGAGCGTGCCCGACGTCATCCGCGAAGTGCTGAAGGACTATGACTATCCTGTCGAGTTCAAGCTGGTGGACAGCTACCGCAACTGGGAATATTGCGTCCAGTATCAGGAAACCGACTACGCCTTCATCAGCCGCCTGATGGAGCACGAAGGCATCTACTTCTGGTTCAAGCATGACAAGGGCAAGCACACGCTGGTGCTTACCGACGACATCACGCAGCACGAACCCGTCGCGGACTACGAGCAGATCCCCTACTACGGGCCGGACCGCATCACCGTCCCGCGCGAAGACCATGTCCACAAATGGGAAGTGGCCGAGCAGATCACCCCCGGCGCCTTCGCTACCACGGACTACCACCCGCTCACGCCCGCCGCCAGCCTGGAGGCGCGCCGCAATAATCCCGGCGCCCACGACCACGGCGACCTGGAGATGTACGAATGGCAAGGCGGCTACACCAACCCCGACGACGCGGAACACTACACGCGCGTGCGGCTCGAAGATCTGCAATGCAGGAAAGAGCAAAGCGCCGGCGCATCCAACGCGCGCGGACTGGCCACGGGCCATCTCTTCACACTGCGCAATCATCCGCGCCAGGCCGAGAACCGCGAATATCTCGTGGTCAGCACGTACTACCGTATCCGCGAAACGGGCTATGCCAGCGGCCAGCCCGACCCCGGCAGTTTCGACCTGGAGTTCGTCGTGCTGCCGTCCAGCACGCAATTCCGCGCACCCCGCGTCACGCCTGTTCCGCGTACCCATGGCCCGCAGACCGCCACGGTGGTGGGCAAGGAAGGAGAGGAAATCTGGACGGACAAGATGGGCCGCATCAAGGTGCAGTTCCATTGGGACCGCTACGGCAAGAAGGACGAGAACAGCTCCTGCTGGGTGCGCGTATCCAGCCCCTGGGCCGGCGGCGGCTTTGGCGGCATCCAGCTGCCGCGGGTGCGCGACGAGGTAATCGTCGACTTCATCGGCGGCCAGCCCGACCGCCCCATCGTGATCGGCCGCGTCTTCAACGCCAACAATCTGCCGCCCTGGGACCTGCCGGACAATGCCACGCAAAGCGGCTTCCTGAGCCGCTCCAAGAGCGGCACGCCGGCGACGGCGAACGCGCTCATGTTCGAGGACAAGAGCGGCAGCGAACGCATCTGGCTGCACGCGGAGCGCGAACTCTGCACCGAGGTGGAAGCCAACGAATTCCATACGACGGATGTGAATCGCACAACCACCATCGGCGAAAACGACACCACCAAGATCGGCGGCAACCGCGACATCAAGGTCACCGGCACCGACAACCTGCGCGTCGAAAAGACCCGAGATGTGTTCGTAAAGGGACATGAGGAATACACCGTCAAGGCGTCGCGCACGGTCAATGTGAAAGACGGCCTGATGGACGAGAAGTTCGACAACGGCTTGAAGACGACTGTCGCGGCCAAGGGCGAGGAACGCGAGATCACCGGTCTCTTCAAGGAGACGTTGAAGAACGGCGAGCAGGTCTACGTGAACGAAGGCGACTCGCTACATCACGTGAAGACCGGCGCGCTCACGGAGAAAGCCAAGGGCAAGGTCGAACTGCTTTCGACCGACGCGAACATGGACGTCAAGGCCAAGACCGCAATGCGGGTGGAGTCCGAGACTTCCACCATGGATCTCAAGGCCAAGGGCAAGATAGACATGGAGTCGACGGGATCGACCGTGCTGGTCAAGGCCGATGGCAACATCACGTTGAAGACCCCTGCCGACGTCGTGCTGGACGCCGCTAACGTCAAGGACCTTTCCAAGGAGAGCTGGCTGCAGGCCACGCCATTCTCCATCGGCCTGGCGGTGGCAAAGGCGGAATTCGGCATGCATCGCGTAGCCCTGTTCCGCACCACGGTCATGCTGAACGGTTCCTTCACCAACTACGCCCTGGTCAGCAGCATCGGCCAGCTGGTTTCCTACCGCACCACGGGCTCCAGCTATCAGTTCGACGCCGTTGCCGCGGAAAAAGTCGGCTTGGGCGCCTCGATGATGGGCCTCTGGAGCATCATCTGAGGCCGCCATGTCCGACTTCCTGAACGCCTGGCCCAGTTGGGCCAAGTGGGTGTGGCTGGGCCTGCTGCTGTCGCTGGCGCAGGCCGCATACATGCTGTGGCGCGAGCGCCAGCGCCGCGCGGCGGGGCGCAGGGAGGTACAGCGGCAGGACGGCTTGCGCGCCAGCGGGCTGCCCGGCACCGCGCGGGTGACCGCCGCGCGCGACACGCGCCGCCGCATCGGCGACACCTTGTACTTCATCGTCGAACTGGACCTGGAAGTCTTCGCCACCGGCGCCACGCCTGCCCTGTCACGCACACTCAGCGTGCCGCTGTCGCCGCTGCACCTGGGCGATTTCAGCGCTGGCAAAACCATACAGGTGCGCGTCGATCCCGCGACCCGCGAGGTCGTCGTGGACCAGGCCACCGGATAGCCATGAAAACCATCAAGCCGCTACGCCTGGGCCTGCTTACCCGCCCCTACCGCTGGCAGCGCCGCGACATGTTGGGCGTCGCTGTTTTCGCGCTGGTCGACATCAGGCAAACACCCACGTTGCTCATGGACCAGGAACTGTGGAAACTGGCGGGCGCCGAAGCCGGCGGCCTGCTGGACCTGGCCACGCCCAAGCTGTGTCCGGAGGTGCTGGTTGCGGGCCACGCCTATCCGCACGATCCGGCAAGCCCTGGTGCCTGCGCCGTGCGCCTGAAGGTCGGCGCGATCGACAAGTCGCTGCTGGTGTTCGGCGACCGCTATTGGCTGGACGGCAAGGCCACCGCCCCCCAGCCGTTCGAACGCATGCGTCTGGACTGGAGCCATGCCTATGGCGGTCCAGGCTGCGCGGAAAACCCGCTGGGCCTAGGCGCACAGGAAGAAGACATCAACGGCGTGCGCGTGCGCAGGCTCCCCAACATCGAACACCCGCAAGAGCGCATCGCATCGCCCTCCCAGCGCGTGGCGCCCGCCGGTTTCACAGCCATGCCCATGGACTGGCCCCAACGGGCCGCGCTGCTGGGCCGCCAATATGGCCAACAGTGGCTGGAGCATGACTTCCCCGGCTTCGCATCCGACATGGACTGGCGCTTCTTCAACGCCGCCCCGGCCGACCAATGGGGCGCTCCCAACGCGGCCTTGGCCGGCGGCACGGAGTACGAGCTATGGAACATGCACCCGGACCAACCGGTGCAGCGGGGCCGCTTGCCCGATTGGCGCGCCCGCTGCTTCGTCAGCCGCCATGCCGATGGCAACGCACTTGAAGAAGTCGCGTTGCGCCTGACTACGGCCTGGTTCTTCCCCGACCGCGCACAACTTGCGCTGATCTGGCATGGCGCGCTGCCGGTGCGCGAAGACGACGCGGCCGATATCCTGCACCTCATGCCCGCGCTCGAACACGCCGGCCAGGCCCGCGATATGGCCCATTATCAGGCCGTGGTGGGGCAGCGCCTCGATGCGGAGCTCGGCGCCGTCTACGCCTTGCTCGATGCACAGCTGGTGCCGGAAGACATCTGCGGCGAACTGCCGCAAGCCGCAATGGAGGCTACCGTACAGCGGCCGTCGAATCGCAACATCTATGCCGGCGCAGCCCGGCGCCATGCCCGCGAACGCGAATCGCTGCTCGCCCAAGGCCTGGATCCCGATCTGTACATGGTTCCCTTGGAGCCGCCACCGCAAGCGCCGAGCCTGTCCGATCTGCCGCAGACGATACTGCGCATGCAGCAGGAGCTGGAGGAGGCCAAACGCTTGTCCAGCGGCCCCGCGGCGCGTGCCCTGGCCGACCCCAACCTGCCGTCCATGGTTGCAGTCGCGGGCGTCGACATGGACGCGCTGCGCAAGCTGGACGATGACGGCAAGCTGCCGGCCGGCTTCGATCCGCGCGTGGTGAAGCGGCATATCGCCGACTTCGACGCCAACCCTCACACGCAGGCCGGACGTGGCGCGCAGGACGCCCCGGGTTCGCCGCCGCCGCTCGGCCAGACCCTGGGTCCGCAGGTGCATCAGGCATATCAACAATCGGCGCATCAGTTTGCGCCGCCCCCGCCCATGCCGCCGTTGCGCGCGCGGCGCACACGCATGAAGCTGGAAGCGCGCCTGAAAGGCAACCGCGATTGCCGGGATATGAACCTGACCGGCGCGGATCTGAGCGGAATGGATCTTTCCGGTGTCGACTTCCAGCGCGCCATACTGGCCGGCGCCAAGCTCGCCGACGCGCGCCTGGATGGCTGCAACTTGACCGACGCCGTGCTTGCCGGCGCCGACCTGACACGCGCCAGCATGCGCGGCGCCGATATGTCGCGCGCGAACCTGGGCCGCACGCAATGCGTGCAGACGGATTTCACGGACAGCCGGATCCAGGACACTACCTGGGACCATGCGAACTGCGAAGAATGCCGCTTTGCCGGCAGCACCTGGCTGCTGGGACGCCTGCATCAGGCTCGCCTGCGCGGCTGCGACCTGAGCGGCGCTTCGTTCGAGCAATGGGCCACGATAAATGCCAATTTCGAAGACTGCCGCTTTCACGGCGCGCGGCTGAATCAATGCGTGTTCATGCAAGGAACAATGGCGAACGCCGATTTTTCCCGCGCGGACCTGCAGCGCGTCAGCTTCATGGACGTGGCGTTTTCCGGCCGCTTCAGCCTGGAGAGCGGCACGCTCGATGGCTGCGCCTTCGCCGGCCGTGTGGAGCTTGCCGGCGCCTGCCTGCGCGGCATGCAGTTCAAAGTGGGCAGCGCGCGCGGCGCCATGCTCGACCGGGCCGACATGCGCGGCGCGCAGCTTGCCGCCAGCGATTTTTCGAACTGCAGCCTGCGGGAAGCGGACCTCAGCAGCGTCACCGCCCCCGATACGCACTTCGTACGCGCCGATTTCACTGGCGCGCGCCTGCGCAATGCCAATCTGATCAACAGCCTGCTCGGCAAGGCCATCCTGTTGCGCGCCGATCTGACAGGCGCCAACCTCTTTCGCGCGGATGTCGCGCAGGCGCTGATCGACGGCAGCACCGGACTGGACGACGCCTATACCCAGGGCGCCAAGCTCTGGCCCGCCCGGCAGCCGGAGAGCGCCGCATGAACCTGGATCAATTGCTGGACCAAGTGCGCCATGGCGAACCGATAGCGCACCTCAGCCTGGCCGGCCAGGACCTGCGCGGCCTGGATCTGGCCGGCGCATTTTTCGACCAGGTGGATTTGAGCGGCGCCACGATGAGCGATTGCCAGTTGCAGGACAGCCAGTTCATCAACTGCGTGCTGACCGGCCTGAACGCCGCCGGCGCCAATCTGGATACGGCGCGGCTGTTCCGCTGCCAGGCCCGCGGCCTGGTGCTGGACCGCAGTCACGCCCATGGCGTCAGTTTTACCGAATGCGATCTGGGCCAGGCCAGCCTGGAGCATGCCGAGTTGAGGGAGGCTTCCTTCAACTCCACCTCGCTCGAAGCCACCTCCTTCCGGTCTGCCCGCCTGGAACGCTCGATCTTCTCGCGCAGCACGTTGGCGCGCGCCGACCTGTCGCAGGCCTGGATGAGCTTCACCCTGTTCCACCAGCTGGACCTGCGCAGCATCGCGCTGGCGGGCGCCAGCGCGGAAAGCACCATGTTCATCGAATGCAATCTGGCAGGCCAGGATTTCGCCTCGCAAGCCTACCCGCTCTGCCATTTCACCGACTGCCAGCTGGATGCCGCGGATTTCCGCAATACCGATCTGCGCCAGGCCGGCTTCAAGGGCGCATCATTGCGCGACGCGCGCTTCGCTGGAGCATCTGCGCCCCAAGGCTTGTTCCCTCAGGCGGATCTGAGCGGCGCCGACCTGCAAGGCGGCCGCTTCGACGGCGCCATCTGGGCCGAGGCGACGTTGGACGGCGCCTCCTTGCGCGGCGCCAGCCTTTCCTTGTGTGTCTTCCAGCGCGCGCGTTGCGCCAACGCCGATTTCCGCGGCGCCAATCTGACCGACGCCGATTTCTCGCTGGCCGACCTGGGCCAGGCCGACCTGCGCAATGCCACCTTCCTGCGCACGCGCATGCATCGCGCATTGACGCAAGGCACGCGCTGGACGCAACGCTGCGGCATCATCGAAAACGACGGGCCCCTGCTGGAAGCCGAACTCTGGTCGGCCGGGCGCGCCACCACTTGACCCCGCGCGCGGCATCGCCGCCCACTCATCGCACAAGGAGATAAATATGCTCGCAGTCTGCCAGTTGCCCAGCCTGGCCGTGGGCGTGCCGGATGTCTGCAAGACGCCCGTGCCGCCGGTGCCGCATATCGATACGGCCACATCGTCCATGGGGATCCCGGTGGTCTGGAACGTATGGTTGATGGCCGCGCCCGTGCACAACATGGCGACCCTGATACCCGTCACGCTGGGCGATACCGCCGGCGTGGGGGGCGGCCTGATCTCGCAGACCTTCATGGGGCAGTCGCGCTACATGACGGGCGCGTTCACCATGCTGGTGCGTGGCGCGCCCATCGTCCGCATGACCAGCCTGACCTTGCAGAACACCATCAATGCGCCCGGCTTCAAGGTGTACTCGCCGCAGCCTGTGATGGTCGTGCTGACGGCCTGAACAGGCCGCGCCCGCCTACAGTTCGCCGTAGGAATGCAGCCCCGACAGGAACATGTTCACGCCCAGGAAAGCGAAGCCGGTGATCAGCAGCCCCATCAGCGCCCAATAGGCCGCCATGGTGCCGCGCAGGCCCTTGATCAGGCGCATGTGCAGCCAGGCCGCGTAGTTGAGCCAGACGATCAGCGCCCAGGTTTCCTTGGGGTCCCACTGCCAGTACGCGCCCCAGGCGTCGGCCGCCCACAGCGCGCCCAGGATGGTGGCGACCGTGAAGAACGCGAAGCCGATCGCGATGGCGCGATACATGATGTCGTCCAGCACCTCCAGCGACGGCAGCGCCGCGGCGATGCGGCGGCGGCCCAGCAGGATGGCGCCCACGATCACCGCCCCCACGCCGAAATACAGCATCCAGGTGGCCGACAGGCCGTCGGTGCGGAACACCATGGGCTCGGCGCACAGCAGCACGCCCAGCACGAACAACGGCGCCAGCTTGGCCCAGGACGTAGTCTGCCCATGCTGCTTGACCAGGTAGGCAAAGCCCACCATCGCCGCCAGCGAGAACGTGCCGTAGCCGATGAAGTTGGCGGGAACGTGCAGCTTCATCCACCAGCTCTTGAGCGCCGGCACCAGCGGCTGGATCTGCCCGGCGTCGCGCGTGAACGAGTACCACAGCAAGAACACCACGGCCGACGTCACCACCAGCATCACAAAGCCGCCCAGCGCGCGCGTGGCGTACTTGCGTTCGTAGTAGAGGTAGAACAACGCCGTGATCAGCGCGAACAGCACGAACACTTCGTACAGATTGCTGACCGGGATGTGGCCCAGGTCCGGCCCCATCAGGTGGCCTTCGCGCCAGCGCACCAGCAGGCCGGTGACGCCCGCGAATACTGCGCCCCAGCTCAGTGCCGTGCCGAGCCAGGCGGCCGTGGGACTGAAGAATCCGATCCAGTAGCAGACCATGGCCAGCGCGAACAGCGCGCACATCCAGAGGATCGCGGACTGCGAGGAGAACAGGTACTTCAGGAAGAACACCTGCTCGGCCCGGGCCAGGTCGTTGCCGTACAGCATCAACGCCAGTCCGGCCGCAATCGCACAGGCGATCATCAGGTGGCGCAGCGGGCGCCACAGCCAGCCCATCCAGGCCAGCACCGGCACGGTGCCGCACAGGATGATCTTCTCGTAGTAGTCCATCGCGTTGCTGTAGCGGGTCAGCGCGAAGCCCGCGCCCACCGACAGCAGCAGGAAGAAGACGGCGTCGGTCCAGTCAGGCCTGCCGCGCTGCGCGCGGCTGTCGCCGGTTTCGGACAAGGCGTCCTGCCAGAGCTGATCGGGCGAGGCGGCCCGCGCTTGCGGCGAGGAAGGATGCGTAGTGGTCGTAGTGGACATAGGAAACCTTAAGACCTCTTCTGGCGCAGCAGCGCCTGCTTGAAGCGTTCGAACTCCTGGTTGAAGTCGAGTGTACGCTTCTGGGACGTCATGGCCGCCAGGACGCTGCTGCCGTTGCCTTGCGGCTTGACCCAGATCCAGATGCGGCGGTCTCGAATATAGAACATCGAGAACACACCCAGGACCAGCAGCAGGCTGCCCAGGTACACGGTGTTCTTGCCCGGCGTGCGGCTAACCTGGAACACGCTGGCTTGTACATGCTGGAAATCCGCCAGCGACAGGAACACCGGCGCCGGGTAGACGGTCAGGTCCGACAGGGCCGCCACCGCCAGGCGCGACCACACCGCGGCGCGTTCCGCGTCCGGGCCCTCGACGGCCACCGCCGGCAAGCCGGCGCGCTCGCGCTCGATGGCGCGCAATTCGTTCATGCTGGCGCCGATCAGGCGGATCACGACATCGGCCGCTCGTTCCAGGTCCTGCGGCGGCGTGTTGGCCTGCAGGAACGCCGCCACGGCCTGCAGACCGCCGGAGGCAAAGGTTTCCAGGGCGCGCTCGGCAGCCGTCTGCAGCGGCTGGCGATCCGTCCCCGCCGGGCTGTTGCGTTCCGCGAAGCGGCGCGCGGCTTCCTGGCGCGCCGCGGGGTCGGCCAGGGTCGCGCGCAGTCGCATGAATTCGGCGATCGAGCTGTCGTCATCCGCCGGAATGCGCAGATAGCGGAAGGGTTCGGAGGCGTTGTTGCGCACCCCGGCCAGGAACACGGCGGCGCCGTCCAGCTCCACGGGCAGCATGTAATTCTGGAACTCGTGGGCCTGGCCGGCGTCGTCGATCAGCTTGTATTCGACGCTGGGGCCGACGTTGCGCAGGTTTTCGTTCTTCTTGCCCGCGGCGCTGCCGGATACCGAGGCAACGTGTTCGGCGAAGCTCTGGTTGCCGCCCTTGGGATCGCCACGGGTCAGGTCTTCCACGTTGATGGGCCGCAGGGCGGTGATTTCAACGCCCATGCTGCGCGCGCCGCGAGCAGTGTGAGCGGTTACTTCGCTGGTCTTGCCCACCGTACCGTCAACGGCAAAGGTAGCGGGGTCGGATCCTACTAGCGGGTAGCCTTTCAGCACCACCGTGCTGCCGCCGTCGTCGAAGCTGGACTGGTAGACCGTCATGCCCTTGAAGCGCAGCGGCTCATTGACCTCGATGGTGGAATCAAAGCTCTTGCCGGTATCCGGGTCGGTGACCTCGACCTCGCTGGCGAAGCGGCTGGGCATGCCGGTGGAGTAATAGTCGACCACGAACTTCTTGAGCTTCAGCGTGAAGGGCATGGGCTGCACCAGGGCGCCGTCGCCCACCATCACGACCGCGGTGCTGGCCTGGCCGCCCTCGGGCACCAGTACGCTGGCGCGGAAGCTCGGGTTGTCGACCGACAGGCGACCGCTTTCCGGCACTTCCGAGATCAGCATGTTTTCGACGATGGGTTTCTTGTCGCCGAACATGACCTGCAGGCGCACCGGCAATTCGCTATCCAGCAGGCCGCCGATGCAGATGATGACCATGGCGGCGTGGGCGAACACATAGCCCAGCCGGTTGGCGCTGCCCTTCTTGGCCGCCAGCAGCACCCCATCCGCATCCTGGCGTTCGCGCACGGCATAGCCCAGCCGGCCCAGCAGGGATTTCAGGCCCGCAGCGGTCTGCGGCACGTCGGTGGGTTCTTCGGTTTCGACGCGGTGCGGGAAGGCGCGCAGGCTGCTGGCGCGCACATGCTCGCGGAACGAGCGCGCATCGCGCAGCATCTTGGGCGCGTTGCGGATCAGGCAGACCGAGGTCGACACGACCAGAAAGCCCATGATCAGCAGGAACCACCAGCTGTTGTAGACGTGCCAGATGGAAAACTTGTCGAACACTTCAAACCAGAACGGCCCGAACTGGTCGATGTAGTTGTTCGACGAGCGGTTCTGCTGCAGCACGGTCCCCACCAGGCTCGCCACGCAGATGAACATCAGCAAGCTGACGGCAAAACGCATCGAGCCCAGCAATTCGAAGAAATCGCCGGGCAGGCTGCGCAGGGAGGGACGGGAGTGTGTACGTGTCGAATTCATGAAAAAAGGGGGGCCGCGCTATCGGCTACCCCCCTCATAGACAGCGCGCGGCGGAACGAGGTTCCGCTGCGCCAGGTTTGCAGAACGCGGACCAGCCGCGCGCGTGGCGGGCTGACGCCTACCGCAGGCCGGCGGCGTAATCCGACACGGCCTTGATGTCCGCGTCCGACATGCGGTCCGCGATGGCGAACATGACGTCGTTCTTGCGGTCGCCGCTGCGGAACAGCTTCAGCTGCTCTTCGATGTACATGGGGAACTGGCCCGACAGCCGGGGGTACTGGCTGGGAATGCCTGCGCCATTGGCAGAATGGCACGAGGCGCACGCCGGAACCTTGCGATCCGGCAAACCGCCGCGCCAGATCTTTTGACCCAGATCAACCAGCTTCTCCTGGCCGGCCGTGGCGGGCTCCTTGAGCGGCTGCTGCGCCAGGTACAGCGCGATGTTCTGCATGTCGGCGGGCGTCAGATTCTGCGCCATGGCCGTCATCGGGGTGGGATTGCCGCCCGCGCCGTTGCGCACCGGCAGCTTGGCGCCAGGCTTGATCTGGAAGTCCGCCAATTGCTTGGCCAGGTACTCGTGGGACTGCGCGGCCAGGTTGGGGTTCACCGGTATGGTGCTATTGCCCGCCGCGCCATGACAGGACGCACAGGCGATGATGCCCCTGGCCGCATCGCCCTGGTCAAACAGCTGTCCGCCCTTGGCGGCATCTGGTTTTACCGGGCCCGCAGCGCCTTCGGCGGCGAAACTCGTAGTAGATAAGGCGGAGGCGCCGAGCAACAGCCCGCTCGCAACCAACATCCGGGACAGCACACGCTTCATGAAGACCTCGACGATCGCATCGATCAAGGCGCAAAAAGGCGCCCACGCCTGCCCGCACACCCTGGAATACCGTATCGAACCTGTTTTGCCTTCCTGCCTGCGATGTTGCTGCGAACTTGCCGGATAAAGCATTCAGCAAGCGAAACAGTAAGCAAAAAAGACGGCTCCGCGCACGGGGACCACTGTTGCAAACGCCGGATTATACAATAGGGCTCGAAACCAACCGTATCCAAAGCCACCCGTGTCCCTCCTACATCGCGCCTCTTTCCTCACTTCCGCGGCTCGCCTCGACCAGTTGCCGGCCGCCGGCGCTCCCGAGGTCTGCTTTGTCGGCCGCTCCAACGCCGGTAAATCCACGGCCATCAACGTGTTGTGCAACCAGCGCCGCCTTGCCTTCTCCAGCAAGACGCCGGGCCGCACGCGCTTGATCAATATGTTCGGCCTGCCCGACCCCTTGGATCCGGAAGGCCACATCGGTTTTCTTGTCGACCTGCCTGGCTACGGCTACGCGTCCGTGGCCCGCAACGAGAAAGAAAAGTGGGCCGACATCCTGGGCGGCTATCTGCGCGACCGCGAATCGCTGGTCGGCATCGTGCTGCTTATCGACATCCGCCGCGGCGTCACCGAACTGGACCGCCGCCTTGCCAATTTCATCGCCCCCACCGGACGGCCGGTGCTGGCGCTGCTGACCAAGGCCGACAAGCTGCCTTACGGCCAGCGCATGCGCACCGTATTCTCCGTGCGCAAGGACCTGGCCGACATCGGCGCCTTGCACACCATCCCCTTCTCGGCGCCTGAACGCATCGGCCTCGAAGAGGCGGGTGCGCACATAGAAAACTGGATTTCTCCCAAGGTCGTACCATGAACCCGCAGATCATCTCCCCTGAATTCCCGGTATCCCGCCCGCGCCGCCTGCGCCGCGACGACTTCACCCGCCGCCTGGTGCGCGAGAACGCGCTGACGGTCAACGATCTGATCTATCCCGTGTTCGTGGCCGAAGGCACCGGCCTGCAGCAGGCCGTGCCGTCCCTGCCGGGCGTGGTCCGCTATTCGCTGGACACGCTCTTGCCCGTGGCCCGGGAATGCGTGGAACTGGGCATTCCCGTGCTGGCGCTGTTCCCCGCCATAGATCCCTCGCTCAAGACGCCTGACGGCATCGAAGCCACCAACCCCAATGGCTTGATCCCGCGCGTGGTGCGCGAACTGAAGAAGCAGGTCCCCGAACTGGGCATCCTGTGCGACGTGGCGCTGGACCCGTACACCAGCCACGGCCAGGATGGCGTCATCGACGAGAACGGCTACGTCATCAACGAAGCCACGGTGGAAATCCTGGTCAAGCAGGCGCTGACGCAGGCCGAGGCCGGCGTCGACATGGTCGCCCCCAGCGACATGATGGATGGCCGCATCGGCGCCGTGCGCCGCGCGCTGGAAGCCAAGGGCCACATCCACACGCAGATCATGGCCTACTCCGCCAAGTACGCCAGCGCCTTCTACGGCCCGTTCCGCGACGCCGTGGGCTCGGCCACGAATCTGGGCAAGTCCAACAAGATGGCTTACCAGATGGACCCGGGCAACCTCGACGAAGCGCTGCGCGAAGTCGCGGCCGACCTGCAGGAAGGCGCCGACATGGTCATGGTCAAGCCCGGCATGCCGTATCTGGATGTGCTGCGCCGGGTCAAGGACACGTTCCGCGTGCCGACCTTCGCCTACCAGGTCAGCGGCGAATACGCCATGATCAAGGCCGCCGCCGCCAACGGCTGGCTGGACCACGACAAGGTCATGATGGAAGCGCTGCTGGCGTTCAAGCGCGCCGGCGCCGACGGCATCCTGACGTACTTCGCGATCGAAGCCGCGAAGCTGTTGAAAAGCCAGCGCTAAGCGCTGACGGCATCGCGGCCGCGGCCAACGCAGGCCGCCCGCGACGCCCGCCGCATTCAGGTCTTTGCGGCCGCACTGCGGCCCGCCACTGGCGCCCCGCGCCGCAATCCCAGCCAGGTTCCCGCCAGCACGCACGCCAGCCCCGCGACGTGCGTGGGCGTGACGTGCTCGTCCAGGAACAGGGCCGCGAACAGCAGGCCGAAGATCGGCAGCCAGTTCACGAACAAGGCGGCGCGGCTGATGCCCAGCCGCGCAATCCCGGCATTCCAGACTATATTGCTGACGCCCGAGGCGATCACCGCCGAGAACAGCAGCACCAGCCACGGCCACCACGTCATCTGCCAGGTATCGCCTTGGTAAGACGCGGGCGTAAGCGCCGCGTGCACCACCAGCATCAGGCCGCCGGCCAGGTACATGTACCAGAGCATGCCCAGCGGATCCATGCTGCGCGACATGCGCTGGATCACCAGCCCGCCGCACACGAACACCAGCACCGCCACGAACACGATGGCGTCGCCCCAGCCCGTCAGGCCGATCTGCGCGCCGCTGCCGACCACCACCATGCCCACGCCCAAGAGGCCCAGCAAGGCGCCGGCGATGCGCACCAGCGTCAGTTTCTCGCGATAGAAGATGGCGGCCAGCAGCGCCGACAGCAAGGGGCTGGTCGCCATGATGAGCGTGCCGTTCGCCGCCGACGACACCCGCAGGCCCGTCACCAGCGCCATCTGGTGCGCATACACGACCAGGAATCCCGCCAACGCGACCCAGCCCAGTTCAGCACGGCCCAGCCTGGGGATGCGGCCACGGCGGGCCTTGATGATGAGGGTGACGGTGATGAACGCGATGACGATGCGCACGGCCGCCAGGGCCTGCACATCCATGTGCAGCGTCAGGTACTTGACCGAGACGATGTTCAGGCCCCAAGTGGCCATGACGAACATCAATTGAAGATAGATAAGACCTGTGCGGTCCTGGCTTGCATCAACTGTCGGGGACGTCACGGGCGCCGGCCTGGAAGGGAGTGGAGTGCGCCGCCCACGCGGCGCTGCGGACATGGTATCGCGCCTGCGTGCCGGACTCAATGCGCGCCGAGGTAGGCCGCACGCACGTTGGGATCGCGCAGCAGTTCCGCGCCCGTACCGCTCAATGTGATGCGCCCGGTCTCCAGCACATAGGCCCGGTCCGCCACGCCCAGCGCCTGGTTGGCCATCTGCTCCACCAGGACGATGGTCAGGCCGTCGTCGCGCAGCTTGCGGATGGCCGCGAAAATGTCCTGCACGATCAGGGGCGCCAGCCCCAGTGACGGTTCGTCCAGACACAGCAGGCGCGGTTCGCTCATCAGGGCGCGCGCCATCGCCAGCATCTGCTGCTCGCCGCCGGACAGCGTGCCGGCCAGTTGCTCACGCCGTTCGCGCAGCCGCGGAAACAGCCGGTAGCCGCGCTCCACGCCCGCGGCCACGGCTGCGGAGTCCCTGCGCCGCGTATAGCCGCCCAGCACCAGGTTGTCGTAGACCGTCTGGTCCGCGAACACGCCCCGCCCTTCCGGCGACAGCGCCAGACCCAGGCCCACGCGCTGATGCGCCGCCACCTGCGTGATGTCGCGTCCGTCGAAGGTCACGCGTCCGCCCTGCAAGGGCTCCAGGCCCGCCACACCCTTCAACAGCGTGCTCTTGCCCGCGCCATTGGCGCCGATGATGGTCACGATCTCGCCCGCGCGGATCTCCAGCGACACGTCGCGCACCGCCTGGATGGCGCCATACGAAATCTGCACGGATTCTAGTTTCAGCATCGTCTACGGCCTGTTCATACGCAAATGGCCTGGCCTCAGGCCATGCCGGTTCCGAGATACGCCTCGATCACGCGCTTGTCCGCCTGCACCTGCGCGGGCTTGCCCTCGGCGATCTTGATGCCGTAGTCCAGCACGATCACGTGATCGGAGATCGCCATCACCAGATCCATGTGATGCTCGACCATCAACAGCGTGATGCCGCAGGACGCGCCGACGCGCACCAGCAGTTCGCCCAGTTCCGCCGTCTCCTGCGGGTTAAGCCCTGCAGCCGGCTCATCCAGCAGCAGCAGGGTCGGCTCGGTCGCCAAGGCGCGCGCCAGTTCCACGCGCCGTTGCAAGCCGTAGGGCAGGCTGCCCGCCGGCGTATCGGCCAGATGCTCCAGCCCTACCATGCGCACCAGCCGGTAGGCGTGTTCGCGCGCGCGGCGCTCCTCGGCGCGCGCGCCGGGCAGTCCCAGCAGCGACGCCCAGAAGCCGTTCTTCATGCGGCTGTGGCGGCCCAGCAGCACGTTGTCCAGCACCGACAGCTCGCCGAACAGGCGCAGGTTCTGGAAGCTGCGGCCTATGCCCAGCTTGCAGATGACGTGCGGCCGCTCGCCCGCGATGTCCGTGCCCTGGAAGCGGACCACGCCCGCGTCCGGCAGCACCACGCCGCTGAGCATGTTGATGAGCGTGCTCTTGCCCGCGCCGTTCGGCCCGATCAGTGCGTGCACGTGGCCGCGCCGCAGGCAGAAGGAAATGTCCTGCGCCGGCTTCACGCCGCCGTAGGCCTTGCACAGGCTCTCCACCACCAGCAGCAGATCCTCCTGCGCCGGGGCCGCCGGTTTGGCCACGGCCGGCGTCGCGGCCTCGCCCGCTCCTTGCGGCCGTGCGTCCGCCACCCGCCGCGCGCGGCGCGAGAACAGCCCCATCACGCCGCCCGGCATGAAGTACAGCGCGAACAACAGCAACGCACCGTAGAAGAAGTGTTGCACCGACGGCCAGCGTGCCAGCAGCGCGTCGATAATGGTCAGCGCGATCGCGCCCACTGCCGGCCCCGCCTTCGATCCCGCCCCGCCGAACAGCACCAGCAGCAGGATGAAGATCGACAGGTTGAAGCCGATGAAATCCGAGTTGATGTACTGGTTCTGCTGCGCCACCAGCGCGCCCGCGATGCCGCAAGTCACCGCCGCCACCACGAACGCGATGACCTTGGCGCGATACACGCGCACCCCGACGGAGGACGAGGCGATCTCGTCGGCCTGCACCGACAGCAGCGCACGCCCGAAGCGCCCATCCAGCACGTTGCGCAACAACAGCTGCGTCGCCACGCACAGCACCAGCGCGAACCACACCCACTGCTGATTGGTGAATGCGTTCCCGCCCCAGGTCAGCGGCATGATGCCAAACAGGCCCGAAGGGCCGCCGAACACGTCCACCCATTCGGTGACGATCTTCTCCATCACGATACCGAAGGCCAGCGTCACCATGGCCAGGTAAGGCCCCTTCACGCGCAGCGACGGCAAGGCGATCAATACGCCGAACACCCCAGCCACCACGGGCGCCGCCGCCAAGGCCAGCCAGGGATCGACCTGCCAGCGCGAGGTCAGCAAGGCCGCCGTGTAGGCGCCGGCGGCAAACAGTCCCGCCTGGCCCAACGACTTCTGCCCCGCATAGCCCACCAGCACGTTCACGCCCGCCGCGCACAGGTAGTACACGCAGGCCATGAACACGATGCGCAGGTAGTAGTCGTTGTCCACGAGAGCCGCGAATGCGGCCAGCGCCGCCGCCAACGCCACGGTAATCAAGGACTGCCCGTGCCGGTTCATACCTTCTCCACCAGGCGCTTGCCAAACAGGCCTGTAGGCCTGACCGCCAGCACCAGGATCACCAGCCCGAAAATCGCTACCTCGCGCCATTGCGACTGCCAAAGGTTCACATAGGACTCCAGCAGCCCCAGCACAAATCCCCCCAGCACGCAGCCGCGCGGATTCGACAGGCCGCCTATCATCGCGCCGGAAAAGCCTTTGAGGCCGATCGCCAGGCCCATGAAAATCGAGGCCGACGTGATCGGCGCAACCAGAAACCCCGCCAACCCGGCCAGCGCCGAGCTGGCGAAGAAGGCCCCGGTCATTACCGCGTTCACATTGATGCCCATCAGGTTGGCCACCGCGGGATTGGCGGCCACCGCCCGCATCGCCTTGCCCAGCATGGTCCGGTTCATGATCCGGTCGAACAACACCATCACGGCCACCGCCACCGCGAGCAGCAGCAGCTCCTGGCTGCGCACGCCTGCGCCGAACACGCGGATCACCTCATCGCCAAAGGGCGCGGGCACCGTGACGGGCGCCGGCCCCCAAACCGCGAACGCGGCGCTCTGCAGGAGTATGCCGAAGCCAAGCGTGCTCATGACCCACGCCATGCCCGGCCGCGAAGCGAATGGCCGCACACCGAACACGTACAGCAACACGCCCAACAAGCCCATCACCAGCACCGCCGCCAGCCCGGCCAGCAGATACTCCCAGCCGCTCAGCGCCAGGCCCGTGAAGGCCGCGGTGGTGACCGGCTTGCCGGCCAACAGGAACAAGGCGCCGACCCCGATGAACGCGCCCACGGACACGAACTCCCCATGTCCGAAATTGAGCGTGCGCGTGGTGGTGAACGTGATGCTGAAACCCAGCGCCACCAGCGCATACGCGCCTCCCACGGCCAGCCCGCTGACGAGCGCCTGCAACAATGTCGCCAACATGACGGCTCCCTATCCCTGTCGCTGTCCTGCTTCTACTTGGCAACGGCGACGGTCACGTCGTCCGCATAGGGCACCAGCTTGCCGTCCTGCCAATGTGCCCACTTGTAGTCGCTCACCAGCAGCGCGTCATGCGTCGTGGCCGAGAACGGCTTGGTGTAGGTCTTCATCGCGCCTTCATAGGTGCCATCCAGGTTCTCCAGCGCCAGGCGCACCTTGTCGCCATCGGTAGAGTTCGCCTGCTTGATCGCCATGCCCAGCAGGTTCATGCCGTCGTAGGCATGCGCCAGGAAGCCGAACGCGGTGGGCGAGGTCATCTTGGCCGAGACGCGGTCATACAGCTTCTGCTGCGCGGGCGTGCGGTTGTCGGTGATGGTGCGCAGGAAGAAGGGCTTCTCCGACAAGGTCTTGCCCGCCGTGTCGTAGAAGGCAATGTTGTCCGCGGCCCAAGAGGTCAGCGTCAACGGGAACCAGTTGATCTTCTCCATGCTGCGGAACACGTGGGCGATGGGCGTACTCTGCGCCCAGATCACCACCGTATCCACGCCTGCGGCCTTCAGCTTGTTCAACTGCGACGTCATGTCGGTATCGGCCACGCCGAACTTCTCGACCGCCACGGCCTTGACACCCTGCGCCGCGCCGACTTCCTCCAGGTCCTTGAGCGCGCTCTGGCCGTAGCCAGTGGTCTCGATCATGAAGCCTACGTTCTTGACCTTGGGATTTTTCTTCAGGTAGCCGATCACGCCGTCCACCTGTTCGCGATCCACCATGCCGACGCGGAACATGTAGTTGTCGGCGCCAGCGCGCATGGGCTTGGTGATGTCGGTGCCGGATCCGATGGCGCCCATGACGGGAATCTTCTTCTGGTTCGGGATGTGCTTCCAGGCCAGCGCATTGCCCGAATTGGTGGGACCGACGATGGCCACGACCTTCTCGTTATCGATCAGGTCCGTCATGTTCTGGATCGACTTGGGCGGTTGCGACAGGTCGTCGCGCACCACCAGTACCAGCTTGCGCCCGAGCAGGCCGCCGTTGGCATTGATGTCGTCGATGGCCGTGCGCAGGCCCAGCACGGCGGCCTGTCCGCTTTGCGCGGACGGCGAGGCCGACAGGTCGCCGTTAAAGCCGATTTTGATGTCCTGGGCGTAGGCCTGCGCACCCACGGCCAGCGCGCACAAGACGGCCGCCTTGGACAAGGTGGAAAAAATCCCCGTTGCTTTCATCGTTGTCTCCAGTGTTTTTCAGATGTGCTGCACGTCGATGATTCTTCTTCTTGCGCTTGGCGCACGGCGTCCGCCGCTATACCGCCAGGTAGCCGCCATCCACCGGCAGCGACACGCCTGTCACGTACTGCGCCATCGGCGAAGCCAGGAATACAGCGGGGCCCACCAGGTCCTCGGGCTGTCCCACCCGTCCCAGCGGTATGCGCTGCATGAAATTCGCCAGCCGGGCCGGGTCGTCCCGCGTGTACTGCGTCATCGGCGTTTCGATGACGCCCGGCGCGATCGCGTTGACCCGTATGCCGTCGGGCGCAAGATCGCGCGCCATGGCCTGCGTCATCATCTTCACGCCGCCCTTGGAGGGCGAGTAGCCCAGGGTAGCGCCCACCCCCGCGAATGACGCGATCGAGCCCACGTTGATGATGACGCCGCGCGTGGCGCGCAGCGCTCCCAGGAAGGCATGGATCATGTTGAAGCTGCCGTTCAGGTTCACGTCCAGCACGCGGCGCCAGTTCTCGGCGGCGCGCGGACTGTCTATGCCTTCGCGGATCAAGATGCCGGCATTGTTGACGAGCACATCGATCGGCCCCACTTCCAGCTGGACCTGCGCCGCCACCGCCGCGCAGGCCTCGGGGTCCGTCACGTCGAGCGCATGGCTCCAGGCCTCGCCGCCCCCGGCGATGATGGCGCTTGCCGTCTGCATGGCGTTGTCGGCCTGCATGTCGGTTGCCACCACGCGCGCGCCCGCGGCCGCCAGGCCCAACGCCAATGCCCGTCCGTTGCCCTGCCCCGCTCCCGTCACCAGGGCCAGCTTGCCCTGCAGCAGCCCCGCCGGCGCGGCGCTCATGCAGCCGCCTGCACGGAGGCGTCTGCAGCCGGCACGCCCGCTGCCGGTCTGCCCGACGCGGCCTTGCCGGCAGCGGCGATGCTCTGTCCCGCGATGTAGCCGAAGGTCAGCGCCGGCCCCAGGGTGATGCCGGCGCCGGGATAGTTGCCGCCCATGATGCTGCAGGCATCGTTGCCCACGGCGTACAGGCCGGGGATGACGGCGCCAAGTTCGTTCAAAGCGCGACCCTGCCCATCCACCTTCAGACCGGCGAAAGTGCCGATATCGCCGATCATGACCTTGATCGCGTAGTACGGCCCCTTCACTATCGGCGCAACGCACGGGTTCGGACCGTGCAGCGCATCGCCCTGATAGCGGTTGTAGGCCTTGCTGCCCTTGCCGAATTGCGGATCGCGTCCCAGCGCGGCCTCGCGGTTGTACGCTTCGACCGTCTGGCGCAGGCTGCCGGCATCGATGCCGGTCTTCTGCGCCAGTTCCGCCACCGACGCGCCGCGCGTCAGATAGCCCGTATCCAGATAGCGCTTGATGGGCAGCGGAAAGGGCGCGACGCTGCCCAGGCCGTATTTGCGCAGGGTTTTGTGGTCGCAGATCAGCCAGGCGCAGGTATCGCCCTGCCCCTCGCATGCGCGCACCATCTCCTGCACGAAGTCATGATACGAACTGCCCTCGTTGGCGAAGCGGCGGCCGTTGCGCGTAACGGCAATGACGCCCGGCTTGGCGCGGTCGATGAAGTGCGGCATGTAGCCCGGACTGCCGTCCTTACGCGTGACGACGGACACCGGCACCCATGCGGCCGCATTGGGCAGTGTCGTATTGACCTGCCCGCCCGCGCTCTCGGCCAGGCGCAGCCCGTCGCCGGTGTTGCCCGCGGGCGATGGCGAGTAGTGCTCCGTGCCGTTGGGCGCGTGCGCGTACAACTGCTTGCGGCGTTCGATGTCATACGGAAAACCGCCGGATGCCAGCACCACGCCGCGCGCGGCGCGCACGCGCACGGTCGCGCCGTCGCGCTGCACCACCGCGCCGCGCACGGCGCCATCCTCGATGATGAGCGACCTGGCCGGCGCATTCAGCCACAAGGGAACGCCCAGCTTGAACGCGGAAGCGGCCAGGCGTCCCGCCAGCGCATTGCCGTTGGTCAGCGTCATGCCGCGCCCATGCTTGGCCACGTCCAGGACATGCCGCGTCAGGCGTTTGGCCACGTACCAGGCCGAAGCCAGCGAGCGAGTGGCGCGCATGAAGTGCACGATCTCCTTGCCCGAGCCCAGCATCATGCCGAACACCGTCAGTTCGGGCAGCGCGGGCGCCAGGTCCCGGACGTGCGCGCCGAGTTTGCGGCCATCGTAGGGCCGCGCCACCATCGATCGGCCGCCCTGCTTTCCGCCGGGCGCTTCCGCGTGATAGTCGGGAAACACCAGCGGCATGTCGAACTGCACTTCGGTGTTGGATGTGAAGAAATCCACGGCACGCGGGCCATGTTCGAGAAACGCGTCGACGCGTTCGGCGTTGTAGCTGCTGCCGGCTTCGTGGCGCAGATAAGCGCGCCCCTCGTCCGGTGTTTCATGGATGCCCTGCACCTTGGCCAGCGATGTGCCCGGTATCCACAGCCAGCCGCCCGAACGCGCGGTGGAGCCGCCAAAGCGCGGCTCTTTTTCAACGATAAGGACCTTCAGGCCTGACGTCGCCGCGGTGATTGCGGCAGCCATGCCCGACGCGCCCGACCCGACCACCAACACGTCGCAGTCGTATTGACGAGAATCTTCCACGTTGTCTCCATACCCTTGAGGGGTGGCCTGCTTCCGATCGCGAAACCGGGGCGGCCTTCTTATTCTTTCGACTGTAGAGAACGCATTTGATAATGTCAATATGGTTCACGATTAGCGAAAGTACTAACATAGGCAATCACATTCGATAAAAGAAAATGGCCACCAGACCCAGCTCCGGCAAGCGCACTGCCGATCGCACGCCCGCCTCGCCGCCGCGCAGGCGCGGCATCCAGTCCATCGAAGTCGGCGGCAAGATCCTGCTGGCGCTGCTGGAACATTCGTCCTCGCTGCCCTTGGGCGCGCTGGCCAAGGCCGCCGGCATGTCTGGCGCCAATGCTCACGCCTATCTCGTCAGCTATGGCAATCTGGGCCTGGTCAGACAGGACCCGAACAGCGGCGAATATGAACTGGGTCCGCTCGCGCTGCAGCTAGGCCTGGCTGCGTTGCACCGGCTCGATCCCATCAAGATCGCCATCCCGATGACGCGCGAATTCGCCGAAAGAACCGGCCAGACCATCGCTATCGCGGTGCTCGGCAACCTCGGCCCGGTCATCGTGCATCTGCACGAATCCAACTACCCCATCCACGTCAACATGCGCACCGGCACGGTCATGTCGCTGACCAACACCGCGACGGGCAAGGTATTCGCGGCGCTGCTGCCGCCGAAGAAGATCGAAAGCCTGCTGCACGAAGACCATCTGCGCCTGGGCGCGGTGCCTTCATTGGGCCAGACCGAGAAATTCGAACGGACCCTGCGTGAAGTCCGTCAGCGAGGGGTGGCCCGCGCCGTCGGCGATCCCATCCCCGGCATCAATGGCCTGAGCGCGCCCGTGTTCGATTCGAACGGCAACGTCGTGCTCGCGATCACCGCGATCGGCGCGGCCGGCGTGTTCGACGTGCGCTGGAGCAGCCCGCTGATCGACGACATCAAGCGCTGCGCCGACGCCATCTCGGCGGAGCTGGGTTGGCAGAACCGCGACGCGCGCGCGACGCGCCAGGACTAGAACCGGCAAAGCAAAAGGCCGCTGCGCGGATGCATCCGTGCAGCGGCCTTCATGTATTGCAGATCAGCCTTGCGGCAAGCGCGCGGCGCTTCAGCGCACCAGCACCTTGTCCAGCGATTCGGTGAAGCGTTTGGCGTCCTGGAAGCCCACCACGCGCGCCTCGGGCAATTCCTTGCCTCCCGGTTCGAAGAACATGATGCCCGGCGGGCCGAACAGGCGGAAACGCTTGAGCAGCGCGCGGTCGTCGGCGTTATTCGCGGTCACGTCGGCCTGCACCAGCAACATGCCCGACATGCGCTGCGCGACGCCCGGATCGGTGAACGTAAAGCGCTCCATCTCGCGGCACGACACGCACCAGTCGGCGTAGAAATCCAGCATCACAGGCTGGCTGCTTTGCGCCAGCAAGGCGTCCAGTTCGGCGTTGTTGCGCACGCGGGTGAAATGCACCTCGCCATTGTTGGCCGCCGTGGCGGCACTCGCGCCAGCAGGCGCACCGGCACGCGCTGCCAGGTGCGACAGGGGTTGCAGCACGTCGCGCCCGCCGCTGGCCGCACCGATGAGCCAGGCCGCCGCCGCCAGCGCCAGCAACAAGCCCACGCCCTTGCCGAACATGCGTGCCGAACCCGCGCCTTCCGGCAGGGCATCGAAAGCCCGCAGCATCACGGCGCCCACCACCGCCAGGAAGGCCCAGCCCGTCATCTGCACCCAGGTCGGCACCACCGGAATCAGCATCCACCAGGCGGTCGCCAGCAACAGCATGCCGAACAGACGCTTCACGCCGTCCATCCAGGGACCGGCCTTGGGCAGCAAGGCGCCCGAGGACGCGCCCACGATCAACAGCGGCACGCCCATGCCCCACGCCATCGCGAACAGGGCCGATCCGCCCAGCACCACGTCGCCGGTCTGCGAGATGTACAGCAGCGCGCCGGCCAGCGGCGCGGCCACGCAGGGCCCGACGATCAGCGCCGACAAGGCGCCCATCACCAGCGCCCCGGTGTAACGCCCGCCCGGGATGCGCGCCGAGCGTTGCGACAGCCAACCCTGAACGCCGGCCGGCATTTGGAACGTGAAGGCATCAAACATGGCCAGCGCCAGCACGGCCAGCAGTATCGCGAAGAGCGTGAGGATCCACGGCGTCTGCAGCCAGGCCGCGAGTCCCGCTCCACTCAGTCCTGCCGCCACGCCCAGGGCCGTGTAAACGACCGACATGCCGAGCACGTAGGTCGCGGCCAGCGCCAGGCCGCGGCCGCGCGACGGCTTGGCCTGCGCCGCGCCACCCAGCACGATGGACGAGAGGATGGGAATCATGGGGAGCACGCAGGGCGTGAAGGCCAGCAGCAGGCCCAGCACCAGGAACACGCCAGCGGTCTTGACCCAGCCCAGCCCGCCCAGCGCGTCGGCCAGGCCGGTATCGCCGGCATTGACCAGCGCGCCCAGGCCGCCCGAGGCGCCCGATGCAGCCGCGGGGCTTCCTCCCGGACCAGCCAGCGCGTAGCCGCCAGCCACCGGAGTCAATTTCACACTGCTGTCCATGGGCGGATAGCACAGGCCCGCGTCCGCGCAGCCCTGCGCGGTCAGGGTCAGGGTGAAAGGCTGTCCGCCTGCGGTCACCGGCACGCGGATCACCACGTCCTGGTGAAAGACCTCCATGTCCTTTTCAAAGGTCGGGTCGTACTTGACCTCGCCCTTGGGATAGACGGCTTCGCCCAGGGTGGCGGCGCCGATGGGACTGATGGTAATGCCGAAGCGTTCCCGGTACATGTAATAGCCGGGCGCGACGCGGTAGCGCATTTCCAGCGTATCGGGCGCCACCATCTGGGCGCTGAACGCGAAGGCCTTCTCAGGATCCAGGAACTCGGCCTCGGCGCGCGCGGCCGCCTGCCAGCCCAGCAACAGCAGCATCATGGCCAGCAAGGCCGCAAGATGCCTGAAGAAGGCGCGTGACGCGCAGGACTCGCGCCGGGGCGCGCCGATACCGGCTAGTTGCAACATCAGTCTCTCTTGTTCTGCGTGATGGCCGTCTGCTCACGCACCCAGTCCAGATAGGGCGCGGCGCCGCCGATAACGGGCAGCACGATGATCTCGGGCACATCGTAGGGATGCATCTGCGCCAGGGCCTGCACGACAGCCTGGTGGCGCGCGTATGTGGTCTTGATGTGGATGGGGATTTCCTCCGCCCCTTCGACCTCTCCTTTCCACATGTAGATGGACAGGCCCGGCGCGCCAAGGTTCACGCAAGCGGCCAGGCCGTCTTCAACCAGGATATGCGCAATCCGCTTGGCCAGCAGCAGGTCGGGCGCATTGCTGATGACCAGCACAACGTCGTCATCTCGCAACATGGAGGCTCCTCGGGATACCCGTATGGGACATAACTCAGGGTATTTTATCGGTATTGCGGCCATCGACCGGATCCGCCGGGCCTGAACGCGCCGCCGCTCCCACCGAGGCACGCATGTCCGATAACTGCCTGTTCTGCCGCATCGCCCGCCACGAAATCCCTGCGCACGTGATCCACGAAGACGAGCGCCTGCTGGCGTTTCTCGATATCCATCCGGTGCGCCCCGGGCACACGCTCATCATCCCGAAGCAGCACTATCCCTATTACGAAGACATGCCGGCCGACCTGGCGGGCAGCATCCTCAACCTGGGACAGAGGCTCGGGCGTCACATGAAGCGCCTGTATGACGTGGAGCGCGTGGGCTTCGCCTTCACTGGCATCCACGTGGCGCACGCGCATGCGCACGTCATCCCCATGCATCATCCGCAGGACGTCACGTCCACCCAATACATCGAGCAGCAGGACCTGACTTTCAAGATGCCGCCCCAGCCCGACGCGGCAGCGCTGGTCGCAACGGCGGCGCAATTGCGGGGCGAACTGCACGCCTCGTAGCGCGCGGCGGCTGCACAAAAAAAACAAGGGCGGGTCCGAAGACCCGCCCTTGTCGCTTATCGAGCTACCGAAGTTATTCGGCGCTGTCCTCAGCGGCTTCATCAACTTCCGGACGGTCAACCAGTTCCATGAAAGCCATGGGAGCGTTGTCGCCTTGACGGAAGCCCATCTTCAGCACGCGGGTGTAGCCGCCGTTACGGGCCGCGTAGCGCGGGCCGATTTCGGCGAACAGCTTCACCACGGCATCGCGATCGCGCAGACGGGCAAAAGCCAGACGCTTGTTCGCGAGGGTGGGCTCCTTGCCCAGCGTGATCAGGGGTTCGATGACGCGGCGCAATTCTTTCGCCTTCGGCAGCGTGGTCTTGATGGCTTCGTGGGTGATCAACGAAACGGCCATGTTGCGGAACATGGCAAGACGGTGACTGCTGGTGCGGTTGAGCTTACGCAAGCCATTACCGTGACGCATGATAAGTTTCCTTTGAATCTAAAGATGGCTGTCGCCATCGGGTTGCCGGCTCTTCTATCAACCTGCAATCAGGCCGCGGTCCGGTAGAAAACGGTGCATTTTACGACGATTTCGCAAACCAGCCGGCGCAAGGCCGGCTGCCCGCGGGAACCGCCCCTTTTCAGGCGCGGCACCCTTGCAAGACTTAGGGACGCTCCAGGCCCAGCGGGGGCCAGTTTTCGAGCTTCATGCCCAGCGTCAGGCCGCGTGCGGCCAGGACTTCCTTGATCTCGTTGAGCGACTTGCGACCCAGGTTCGGGGTCTTGAGCAGTTCGTTTTCGGTACGCTGGATCAGGTCGCCGATGTAGTAGATGTTTTCGGCCTTCAAGCAGTTGGCCGAACGCACGGTCAGTTCCAGGTCGTCGACCGGGCGCAGCAGCACCGGATCGATCTGCGGCGTGCCGCGGACCGGGGCTTCGTACGAATCGCCTGCGCCTTCCAGGGCGGCGAAGACCGAGATCTGGTCCATCAGGATGCGGGCCGACTGGCGCACCGCTTCCTCGGGCGAGATCACGCCGTTGGTTTCGATGTCCAGGACCAGCTTGTCCAGGTCGGTACGCTGTTCCACGCGGGCGCTTTCAACGGCGTAGCTGACGCGGCGGACCGGGCTGAACGAGGCGTCCAGAACGATGCGGCCGATGGTGTGGGTGCGGTCTTCCGACAGCGCGCGCACGTTGCCCGGCACGTAGCCGCGGCCCTTTTCGACCTTGATCTGCATTTCCAGCTTGCCTGCGTCCGTCAGGTTGCAGATGGCATGGCCGGGGTTGATGATCTCGACGTCGTGCGGCAGCTCGATGTCGCTGGCCAGCACGGTGCCCGCGCCAGTCTTGCGCAGGACCAGGGTCACTTCGTCGCGGTTGTGCAGCTTGAAGACCACGCCCTTCAGGTTCAGCAGGATGTCGACGACATCTTCGCGAACGCCCGGGATGGTCGAGTATTCGTGCACCACGCCCGTCATCTGGACTTCGGTCGGCGCGTAGCCGGTCATCGAAGACAGCAGGATGCGGCGCAGGGCGTTGCCCAGCGTGTGACCGTAGCCACGCTCGAACGGCTCCATCACGATCTTGGCATGGTGCGTGCCGACCGGTTCGACTTCAATGGAGCGCGGCTTCAGGAAACCTTGAGTGGACATTTACTGTGTTCCTTTTCAATACCCTCGGCTCGTTACACCGATAAGGCTGATGGACAGGGTGAAACTTGAAACGCGGACGGCGCCAAAACACCGGCCGATACTTACCGCAAAGCCCGCTCCGCCAAAAAGCGGAAAGCGGGCTGCTGCGGAGCGTGCAAACGGGTCGCGAGACCAGCTCGCCGGCGCACTGCGAAGGTAGCGCCGGCAGGCCTGATTAACGCGAGTACAGTTCGACGACCATCGATTCGTTGATGTCGCGAGCGACGTCAGCGCGATCGGGGGCCGACTTGAACGTACCGGTCAACTTGGTCGTATCGACTTCCACCCACTGGGGGATGCCGATGCTGGTGGCCAGATCGAGCGATTCCTTGATGCGGCCTTGCTTCTTGGCCTTTTCGCGGATCGACACGACGTCGCCAGCCTTGACCAGCATCGAAGCGATGTCAGCCGTGTGGCCGTTCAGTTCGATGGCGCGGTGGCTCACCAGCTGGCGAGCTTCGGCGCGCGTCGAGCCGAAGCCCATGCGGTAGACGACGTTGTCCAGGCGCGATTCCAGCAGCTGGATCAGCGTTTCGCCGGTGTTGCCACGGCGGCGCTCGGCTTCAGCGAAGTACTTGCGGAATTGCTTTTCCAGCACGCCGTACATGCGCTTCAGCTTTTGCTTTTCGCGCAGCTGCAGGCCGTAGTCGGAAGTGCGGGCACCCGAAGTGCGGCCGTGTTGGCCAGGCTTGGAATCCAGCTTGCACTTGGAATCCAGCGAGCGACGGGCGCTCTTCAGGAACAGGTCAGTACCCTCGCGGCGCGAGAGCTTGCATTTGGGTCCAATATAACGTGCCATGTGGATTCCCTTTAGATACGACGACGCTTCGGCGGACGGCAGCCGTTGTGCGGAACGGGCGTGATGTCGGCGATGGACGAAATCTTGATGCCCAGCGCGTTCAGAGCGCGGACCGACGATTCGCGACCGGGGCCGGGGCCCTTGATGCGCACTTCCAGCGTCTTGATGCCGTACTCCAGCGCGACGCGGCCAGCCGTTTCAGCAGCGACCTGCGCGGCGAACGGGGTCGACTTGCGCGAGCCCTTGAAGCCAGCACCGCCCGACGTGGCCCACGACAGTGCGTTGCCCTGACGGTCGGTGATGGTGATGATGGTGTTGTTGAACGAAGCGTGAACGTGCGCGATGCCGTCCGAGACGTTCTTCTTGACCTTTTTGCGCACGCGCGAAGCGCCGCTGGTGGAAGCTTTCGCCATAATCCAGTTCCTCGATTATTTCTTCAGGGACGCAGCAGCACGACGCGGGCCCTTGCGGGTCCGGGCGTTGGTGCGAGTGCGCTGGCCGCGCACGGGCAAACCGCGCTTGTGACGCATACCGCGGTAGGTTCCCAGGTCGATCAAACGCTTGATCGAGAGCTGTACTTCACGACGCAGGTCGCCTTCAACCGTGAACAGACCAACATGTTCGCGGACGCGTTCCAATTCAGCGTCGTTCAGATCCTTGACCTTTTTGTCAAAGGGTACGTTTGCCGCTTCGCAAATCTTGCGAGCGCGCGTACGACCAATGCCAAAAATGGCGGTCAGTCCGATCTCGGCGTGCTGTTGCGGCGGGATGTTAATGCCAGCAATACGGGCCATGACTATTCCTTGAATAAATCTGTTGCGTAGTCGCTAACCCGAGTTAGCCTTGACGCTGCTTGTGACGCGGGTCGGTGCAGATAACGCGCACCACGCCGTGACGTTTGATAACTTTGCAGTTGCGGCAGATCCGCTTAACCGATGCCATTACTTTCATGGTTGACTCCTAATTTTCCGTAATCCGGTTCCGCTCATTTGGAGCGGAAAACTATCCTGGCTCGCGTCAGATCATAGGGCGTGAGCTCCACTGTGACCTTGTCACCCGGCAGGATCCGGATGTAATGCATACGCATCTTGCCGGAAATATGGCCCAACACCACGTGGCCGTTTTCGAGCTTGACGCGAAATGTCGCGTTCGGGAGGTTCTCAAGAACCTCGCCTTGCATCTGAATGACGTCGTCCTTGGACATTCTTTTGCTTACCGCATCGGCAAACCCGCGCCCTTGAAGTTAGCCTTCTTGAGCAACGAGTCGTACTGGTGAGACATCATGTAGGCCTGAACCTGTGCCATGAAATCCATCGTCACCACCACAATAATCAACAGGGACGTACCACCGAAGTAGAAAGGAACGTTCCAGCGCATCACCAAGAATTCCGGCAACAGGCACACCAACGTGATGTAGATGGCACCTGCGAGCGTCAGACGCATCAGGATCTTGTCGATGTAGCGCGCTGTTTGTTCGCCCGGACGGATGCCCGGAACAAACGCACCACTCTTCTTCAGGTTGTCCGCCGTTTCGCGGCTGTTGAACACCAGAGCCGTGTAGAAAAAGCAGAAGAAAATAATCGCGACCGAGTACAGCGTGATGTAGAGCGGTTGACGAGGCGACAGGGCCGCAGCCAGGTCGCTAAGCCAGCGCATGTTCTCACTGCTGGAGAACCAGCTCGTGATCGTGGCCGGGAACAGAATGATCGACGACGCGAAGATCGGCGGAATCACCCCTGCCATGTTCAGCTTCAGCGGCAAATGCGAGCTTTGACCACCGTAGACCTTGTTGCCGACCTGACGCTTGGCGTAGTTCACCGTGATCTTGCGCTGTCCGCGTTCCACGAACACCACAAAAGCGGTAACCAGCACCACCAGAGCCACGATGAACAGTGCGGAAAGCACGGACATCGAGTTGGTGCGGACCAGGTCCAACAGTGCAGCCAGCGCCGCGGGCAGACCCGCAACGATACCTGCGAAGATCAGGATGGAAATCCCGTTGCCCAGACCACGTTCCGTGATTTGCTCACCCAGCCACATGACGAACATGGTGCCGGTGACCAAGGTCACGACGGTCGTGAAGCGGAACAGCATGCCCGGATCGATCACCAGTCCCTGCTGGGACTCCAACGCTACCGAAATGCCCACAGCCTGCACCAGCGCCAGCACGACCGTGCCGTAGCGGGTGTATTGGGTGATCTTCCGACGGCCGGCTTCGCCCTCTTTCTTGAGCGATTCCAGCGACGGCACCACCACAGACATCAGCTGCATGATGATGGATGCCGAAATGTACGGCATGATCCCCAGGGCAAAAATCGAGAAGCGCGAGAGCGCCCCGCCCGAGAACATGTTGAACAGGCCCAGGATCCCGCCCTGGTTCTGACGGAACAAGTCCGCCAGCGCATCCGGGTTGATGCCCGGTACGGGGATGTGTGTACCCAAACGGTAAACCACCAGGGCGAGCACCAGGAACACGAGGCGGCGCTTCAGATCGCCGTACCGTGCTCCGGTTTTGCCCAATGCCTGCGCGTTAGCCACTCGTCACCTCGTGATCAAGCAAGCGAGCCGCCCGCGCCTTCGATGGCGGCGCGAGCGCCGGCCGTCGCGGTAATGCCCTTGAGCACGACCTTGCGCGAGAGTTCACCCGACTTGATGACCTTGGCGTAACGAACCGCCTGGCCAATCACGCCAGCGGCCTTCAGCACTTGCACGTCGACTTCGTCGATGGGCAGGGCTTGCAGGTCCGACAGACGGACTTCGGCGTACAGGTGCTGGCCGAGCGGGGTGAAACCACGCTTGGGCAGACGACGCTGCAGCGGCATTTGACCGCCTTCGAAGCCAACCTTATGGAAACCGCCCGAGCGCGACTTCTGACCCTTGTGACCACGGCCGGCGGTCTTACCCAGACCCGAACCGATGCCACGGCCGACGCGGCGCTTGGCGTGCTTGCTGCCCTCAGCGGGCTTCAGCGAATTAAGTTGCATATCCGACATGGTGATTCCTTAGGCTTCCGAGACGGAAACGAGATAATCCACCTTACGGATCATCCCACGCACCTCGGGCGTATCGACCAACACGCGGCTGCTGTTGATGCGACCCAAGCCCAAACCGCGAACCGTATCACGGTGCGATTGCTTGGTACCGATCACCGAGCGCACGAGGGTCACTTTGATCTGCTTCTGAGCCATGATTTACCCCAGGATTTCTTCGACCGACTTGCCGCGCTTGGCAGCAACATCAGCCGGGGTCATGGAGGCGCGCAGGCCGTTCAACGTGGCGCGAACCATGTTGTAGGGGTTGCTCGAGCCCAGGCTCTTGGCAACCACGTTACGCACACCCATCACATCAAAAATAGCGCGCATCGGGCCGCCAGCGATAACGCCGGTACCTTCAGCAGCGGGCGAGATCAGCACGGTAGCGGCGCCATGCTTGCCAACCACGGTGTGGTGCAGCGTGCCGTTCTTCAGAGCGACCTTGAACATGCCGCGGCGGGCTTGTTCCATAGCCTTCTGAACGGACACCGGCACTTCACGCGCCTTGCCCTTACCCATGCCGATGCGGCCATCGCCATCGCCAACCACGGTCAGCGCGGCAAAGCTCATGGTGCGACCACCCTTGACCACTTTGCTCACGCGGTTGACCGCGATCATCTTTTCGCGGAGGCCGTCATCGTTCTCTTTTTCCGCGGCGTTCTTGCCTTGTACTTTAGCCATTTGACAGATCCTCGCTTAGAACTTCAGGCCGGCTTCACGCGCGGCATCGGCCAGCGCTTTCACGCGGCCATGGTAACGAAAGCCCGAGCGATCGAAAGCGACCAGTTCGATACCGGCAGCCTTGGCCTTTTCGGCCACGCGCTTGCCAACCAGCGACGCAGCGGCTTTGTTGCCGCCCTGACCGGTTTGGCCGGCCAGTTGCGCGCGCACTTCGGCTTCGACCGTCGAGGCGCTGACCAGAACGCGATCGCCTTCCGGCGAAATGATGTTGGCGTAGATGTGCTGGTTCGAGCGGAAAATCGAGAGGCGATGAACGCGCAGCTCGTTGATCTTCCGGCGGGTCGGAACCGCACGACGCAAACGGGAAACTTTTTTGTCCATGATTCGTCCTTGCGTGCGCCGTTATTTCTTCTTGGTTTCTTTGATGACGACGCGTTCGTCCGAGTAACGCACGCCCTTGCCCTTGTAGGGTTCGGGTTCGCGGTACGCGCGGATTTCAGCGGCCATCTGACCGACGACTTGCTTGTTGGCGCCCTTGATGACGATTTCCGTCTGGGTCGGGCACTCGGCCTTGATGCCGGCCGGCAACTGGTGCAAAACGTCGTGCGAGAAACCGAGCTGCAGCTTAACGGCATCGCCTTGGATCGAGGCGCGGTAACCCACGCCAACCAGGGTCAGCTTGCGCTCGAAGCCCTTGCTCACGCCGGTGACCATGTTGGCCACCAGAGCGCGCACGGTACCCGACATGGCGTTGGCGTGACGGCTTTCGTTGGCGGCGACAAACGTGAGTTTGCCGTTGTCCAACGCAACCGTGACGTCGCCAGTCAGGGCTTGGGTCAAGCTGCCCAGCGGGCCCTTGACGGTGATCTGATCCTGCTTGATGTCAGCTTCGACACCCTTGGGCAGTTCGACCGGATACTTAGCGATACGTGACATTCGAATTTCTCCTTAGGCCACGTAGCACAGCACTTCGCCGCCGACGCCGTTGGCGCGAGCCTTACGGTCGGTCATGACGCCGCGCGAGGTCGAAACGATAGCCACGCCCAGGCCGTTCATGACCTGAGGAATGCTGGTACGGCCCTTGTAGATACGCAGACCGGGGCGCGACACGCGTTCAATGCGCTCGATAACCGGACGGCCAGCGTAGTACTTCAGGGTGATCTCGAGCTCAGGCTTGGCCTGGGTGCCCTTGATTTCAAAGCTGTCGATGTAGCCTTCGTCCTTCAGCACAGCGGCAATGGCCGCCTTCAGCTTCGAGGAGGGCATGTTCACCGTAACTTTGTCCACTTGCTGCGCATTGCGAATGCGGGTCAGCATATCGGCGATGGGATCGCTCATGCTCATATTGTTTCTCCTACCAGCTGGCCTTGGTGATGCCGGGGATTTCACCCTTCATCGCCATTTCACGCAGTTTGTGGCGCGTCAGGCCGAACTTGCGGAACACACCGCGCGGACGACCGGTGACCACGCAACGGTTACGTTGACGCGTCGGGTTGGCATTGCGCGGCAGCTGTTGCAGCTTGAGCCGAGCTTGGTAACGTTCTTCGTCGGTCTTCGACTGGTCGTCGATGATCGCCTTCAACTCAGCGCGCTTGGCAGCGAACTTGTCAGCCAGCTTGGCGCGCTTGATGTCGCGATTGATGAGGGAAAGTTTAGCCACGTCATCAGCCCCTTAGTTACGGAACGGGAAGCTGAAGGCCGTCAACAGCGCCTTGGCTTCTTCGTCGGTCTTCGCGGAGGTGGTGATGCTGATGTTCAGCCCACGCAGCGCGTCGATCTTGTCGTACTCGATTTCGGGGAAAATGATCTGCTCTTTCACCCCGATGTTGTAGTTGCCACGGCCGTCGAACGCACGACCCGAGATACCGCGGAAGTCGCGCACGCGAGGCAGCGCAACCGCCACCAGGCGATCCAGGAATTCGTACATGCGTTGACCGCGCAGCGTGACCATGCAACCGATCGGGTAGTTTTCGCGGATCTTGAACCCGGCGATAGCCTTCTTGGTCTTCGTCACGACGGGCTTCTGGCCGGCGATCTTGGTCAGGTCGCCAACAGCGTGCTCGATGACTTTCTTGTCCGACACCGCTTCCGACACACCCATGTTCAGGGTGATCTTGGTGATGCGCGGCACTTCCATCGTGCTCTTGTAGCCAAACTTGGCTTGCAGGTCGGCAGCGACCTTGCTCTTGTAGAGATCTTGCAAACGAGACATGTCTATCGCCCCTTACGCCTTGGCGCCGACAACGGCACCATTGGAACGGAACACGCGAACCTTGCGGCCTTCGACTTCTTGCACGCCCACGCGATCGCCACGGCCGGTGGCCGGGTTGAACAGCGCGACGTTCGAGATGTGAATCGGCATGGTCTTTTCGACAATCCCGCCCGGGTTGTTAGCCATCGGGTTGGCTTTCACGTGCTTCTTGACGACGTTGACGCCTTCGACCAGAACGTGGTCGGCATCGACGCGCGCCAGCACGGTACCGCGACGCTTCTTGTCGCGGCCGGTCAGGACGATGACTTCGTCGCCTTTACGAATGTTGTTCATCGTAGGGCTCCTTACAGCACTTCCGGGGCCAACGACACGATCTTCATGAACTTCTCGGTACGCAGTTCGCGCGTAACGGGTCCGAAGATGCGGGTGCCGATGGGCTCCAGCTTGGCGTTGAGCAACACGGCGGCATTGCCACCGAAACGAATCAGCGAACCGTCTTTACGGCGCACGCCCTTGGCGGTACGAACCACCACGGCATTGTAAATTTCGCCTTTCTTGACGCGTCCGCGCGGAGCCGCATCTTTGACGCTCACCTTGATGATGTCGCCGATACCGGCATAACGGCGCTTGGAGCCACCGAGCACCTTAATGCACATGACATGACGCGCACCAGTGTTATCGGCCACATCCAGCGTGGTCTGCATTTGGATCATGATTTTTCCTGTTCCAACTTAACTGGAAATACGGTTTTCCCAACAAGGGAACACTGCAATTCCTGCCAGTTTTGGTCCCGTCAGGTCTGCCGCCCTGCTTTTGTGTTGGCATGTCTTGAGCTTTCGCCCTACTCACGCAACTGGTTGGCAACGCAACGACCCTGGGTTGAAATCCTGCGGGTATTCCCCCAACACGTCGGGCTAACCTGCATAGGCGCGGGCCAACTCGATCGACAATCTGGGAAAGCTGATAATTCTAACGTGGTTAGTTTTTGAGCGCAAGCACTTTGTGTGGATAACCCACAAAAGCCACGCTCCCCCTGGGAAAGGGGTGGACCGAGGCTATCCGCCCCCTATTTCTGGCGGTAGTAGCCCTTCTCCCAGGCGTCATGATTGGCCTTGCCGCGACGGATCTCGTCCGTGAACGGCGCGGCCATGAGCACCAGGCGGTTCAGCCATTTTACCGGAGCGCGGCAGGGCCGCTCGAAGTCCACGAAGAGTACGGCGCGCAAGCCGGCAGTGTCGTTGTGGACCTGGTGGGGGTAAAGGTCGTCGAACACCACCGCCCGGCCTTCGCGCCAGCTGTAGCGCTCGCCCCCGACCTCGATCCAGCATTGCTCGGCCGGTTCCGGCACCACCAGCCCCAGATGCAGGCGCAGGACCCCGTTGTACGGACCCGTGTGCAGGGGGATGCGCTTGCCGGCCTCCAAGATGGAGAAGAATGCCGTGCGGATGCCCGGGATCCCCTGCAGCGCCCGGGCGGTGGCGGGACACCGGGCCAGATTACGTTCGGAACGCAGGCCGTAACCCATGAAGACAAAGGTCTTCCATTGGTCGTCCGAGGTGATCTGGCCCACATCGGGCGAGATTTCGTGAAACGCGGGCAGGTGCTGGCGCTCGGAGAGCAGGCCCGCCAGTTCAGTGCGGATGGCAGGCGCCTGGGCCTCGAGCGCGGCTACCCAGGGAAACTGGCCGTTGTCGAAAATGGGACGGTCGCCGACCAACGAAGCCTGGGCGATGCGATTGCGCAACCAATCTATGAAGCGGAAAAAGACGCGCGAGTAGAAACTGGGCTTGCTGGGCGGACGCGCATCGACGGGTTGCACAATGAGTAGCCGGATAGACAGCCAAAGATGCACCATTTTGTCCATGCCGGCGCAGGCACGCAAGACTTGCACCGGCAGATTGGCTCCAATGCGCCGCCGGCCATTGGCCCTCCCCTCGACGGACAAGCTGGTTTAGACTGGCATGGGCGACAGTGATCGCTATCCACTCCTATTTCGCAAGGGAAGACAGGCATGTATGAACAGTTGGCGCTGTATATCGACGGCGAATTCGTCGCCGGAGAGGGCAGGCGCACCCAGGACGTCATCAACCCGGCCACGCTGGAAGTTCTCGGCCAGTTGCCCCACGCCACCGAAGCGGATCTGGATCGCGCGCTAGCCGCCGCCCAGCGCGCATTCGAGTCGTGGAAGAAATCCTCTCCCATGGACCGTTCGGCCATCCTGCGCAAGGTCGCGACGCTGTCGCGCGAGCGCGCCAAGGAAATCGGCCGCAACATGACGCTGGACCAGGGCAAGCCGCTGGCCGAAGCCGTGGGCGAAGTCACCTCCTGCGCCGAACACGCCGACTGGCACGCCGAGGAATGCCGCCGCATCTACGGCCGCGTGGTCCCGCCGCGTAATCCCGACGTGCGCCAGTTCGTGGTGCGCGAACCCATCGGCGTCTGCGCCGCGTTCACGCCCTGGAACTTCCCGTACAACCAGGCCATCCGCAAGATCGCCGCCGCGCTCGGCGCCGGCTGCACGGTGGTGCTGAAGGGTCCTGAAGACTCGCCCAGCGCTGTCATGGCGATTGCCCGCATGTTCCATGATGCCGGCCTGCCCAAGGGCTGCCTGAACATCGTCTGGGGCGAGCCCGCCAAGATCTCGGACTACCTGATCCGTTCGCCGATCGTGCGCAAGGTGTCGTTCACCGGCTCCGTGCCGGTGGGCAAGCAGCTGGCCGCGCTGGCTGGCGCCCACATGAAGCGCGTCACGATGGAACTGGGCGGCCACTCGCCCGTGCTGGTGTTCGACGACGCCGACATCGACCGCGCCGCCACCATGCTGGCCAAGTTCAAGGTCCGCAACGCTGGCCAGGTGTGCGTGTCGCCCACCCGCTTCTACGTCCAGAACGGCGCCTACGAACAGTTCCTTGCGCGCTTCTCCGAAGTGCTGAAGAACATCAAGGTCGGCGACGGCCTGGAAGAAGGCACCGACATGGGCCCGCTGGCGCACGAGCGCCGCGTCCCCGCCATGAGCGCCTTCATCGACGACGCCAAGAAGCATGGCGGCAAGGTCGTGGTCGGCGGCGGCCCGCTGGACCGCAAGGGCTTCTTCTTCGCCCCCACGGTCGTGACCGATCTGCCCGACAACTCCATGCTGATGACCGAAGAGCCCTTCGGCCCGGTCGCGCCGGTGGTCCGCTTCACGGATACCGATGAAGTGCTGCGCCGCGCCAACAGCCTACCCTTCGGCCTGTCGTCCTACGTGTTCACGAACTCGCTGCAGACGGCCACCAAGGTCTCCAACGGCCTGGAAGCCGGCATGGTCAACATCAACCATTTCGGCAGCGCGCTGGCCGAGACGCCCTTCGGCGGCATCAAGGACAGCGGCATCGGCAGCGAAGGCGGCCTGGAAACGTTCGACGGCTACCTGGTCACGAAGTTCATCACGCACATCTGACCCTGACGGCAACACAAAGCCCCGCAGCAACCCTGCGGGGCTTTTTCTTGTCTGGCATCTAGAACGCCAAGCGGAGCCGACAGAGGGCTCGTCAGGAACTCGCCCGCAGATCGCGCGGCGTCATGCCGAAGCGGCGCTTGAACAGCCGGCTGAAATGCGAGGGATGCGAGAAGCCCACCTGGTAGGCCAGTTCGGCGATGCTGCGGTGGCTATGCTGCGGATTCAGCAGCAGTGCGCGGCACTTGTCGAGCCGCTGATCGAAAATGAAGGATTCCACCGACAGGCCGCCCGCGCGCAGGATGCGATGCAGGTAAGCCACGGACAAGCCGCAGCCCTGCGCCACCTGTTGCGGCGACAGCGCCGGATCCGCCAGATGCTGGCGGATGTAGGCCAGCACGCGCTGGCGGTGCGCCAGCGTGACGCTGCTGTCCGACTCCGACGCGTGCCCCTGACCCGACTGCACCAGGAACAACACGATCAAGTCGATCAGGCGCTCGCCGAGTTCCGAGGCTTCAAGGTCCGACCAGCCGTCCACGCCCTTGAACAGGTGGTCCATGTAGCTGGCCAGCAAGGCGCCGCGCGGCGAGCCGTCATCGACGCGCAGCTTGTAGAAAGCGCCGATGCGGGAATCGCGCTGCAGCAATGCGCTACGCGGAAACGATACGCTCAGGCTGCGGTAACCCGACGCACCCTGCGCCGTGGCCTGATAAGGCAGGCTCTGGTTCATCAGGTAGACGCAGCCAGGTTCAACCTGGAATTCCCGCCCCTGCTGCTGCACGGCCAGAGGTCCTGCCAGCGGCAGGCCGAAGGTATAGAACTCCTGGTCCAGGCGCGACACGTTGCCGGTGGTGCGCTCCAGCTTCTGGCCCTGGTAATGCAGGTCGTTGAACTGCAGGCTGCCCCGGCGCGCGTAGCGCACATGTCCGGCGAAACTGTCGGGCCGGCCGCGATGCACCTCGAACGGACCGAACGCGTGCGACAACGCCGCGCGCCATTCGTCGCGCCGGTCAGCGCTGGCGCTGGCCGAAATGGCGAATTCCGTATCGGACATGGCTCGGTCTCCTTGGACGCCGGCGCCGCGGCCGGGCGCTCGTGATCCTGCGTCTACATATTCTTGACTCACCCTGCTGCGGGGCGTCCGGCGCCTTGAAGGCGCGCTTGGCGCAAGTCTATATTCAGCCCGATAAGCACACAACCTGGACAACCCGGGAGGAGACTCATGGCACCAGCGCCCACAGCGGCCGGCCGCCACGCGCCGGCTTCGCGCTACCTGCGCTGCGCAGGCCGCGAGCTGCACTACACCGAATGGGGCGCCGCCGACGCGCCCCCCGTCATCATGTGGCATGGGCTGGCCCGCACCGGCCGCGACTTTGACGACCTGGCCCAGGCGCTGGCGGATGACTACCGCATCATCTGCCCGGATGCGATCGGCCGCGGCCTGTCGCAATGGAGCCCCGACCCGGTTGCCGAGTACCAGCTGGATTTCTATGCCACGCTGGCCCGCGCCCTGGTGGACGGGTTGTCGCTGGCGCGCGTGCGCTGGGTGGGAACGTCCATGGGCGGCGCCACCGGCATGCACGCCGCCGCCACCACCTTGCGCGACCGGATCTCGCATCTGGTCGTCAATGACATCGGCCCGGAGCTGCCGCAAGCCGCCATCGACCGCATCGTGGCCTACGTCGGCGCGCCGCCGGCTTTTGACACGGTCACGCAACTGGAAGCCTGGCTGCGCGTCGCCTACAAGCCCTACGGCTGGCAGAGCGACGAGCAATGGCGCCGGATGGCCGAAACCTCGGTGCGCCGGCTGCCGGACGGCCGCATCACCCTGCACTACGACCCGGCCATCGTCGGCCAGTTCAGCAACCATCCCGCCGACTACGACCGCTGGAGCGGCTATGACTCGCTGCGCATGCCGCTGTTGCTGCTGCGCGGCGCCGATTCGGACCTGCTGCTGCCCGAGGTTGCCGATGCCATGACCCGCCGCGGACCCTGCGCGCAGCGCATCGACTTCCCCGATTGCGGCCATGCCCCTGCCCTGAACGTCGCCCCCCAGATCGACGCCATCCAACTATTCCTTGCCACGCCGGACCACACGGCGGATCACCGCCCCCAATAACAGGAGACTCCCATGAAACGCGTCCTGCTCGCCGCGCTCGCCGGCCTCTGCATGAATTCCGCGATAGCGGCAAAAGACTTCGTCGTGGCCCACGTCTACGACAAGACCGGCCCCCTCGAAGCCTATGCCAAACAGACCCAGAACGGCCTGATGCTGGGGCTGGAATATGCGACGCAAGGCACCATGACGGTCGCCGGCCGCAAGATCCGCGTCATTGAAAAGGACAACCAGGGCAAGCCCGACGTGGCGCGCGCCCAGCTGGCCTCGGCCTACGCCGACGACAACGCCGACATCGCCGTGGGCCCGACCTCGTCCGGCGTCGCGCTGGCCATGCTGCCCATCGCCGAGGAATACGAGAAGATCCTGCTGGTCGAACCCGCCGTGGCGGATTCGATCACCGGCGACAAGTGGAACAAGTACATCTTCCGCACTGGCCGTAATTCGTCGCAGGACGCCATCGCCAACGCAGTCGCCTTCGATCAGGCCGGTACCTCGATCGCCATGCTGGCGCAGGACTATGCCTTCGGCCGCGATGGCGTGAAGGCATTCAAGGGCGCCTTGAAGAACGCCAAGATCGTGCATGAGGAATACCTGCCGGCCAACGCCACCGACTTCACCGCCGGCGCCCAACGCCTGTTCGATGCGCTGAAAGACAAGCCAGGCCGCAAGATCATCTTCATCCTGTGGGCCGGCGCGGGCAATCCGTTCAAGATCGCCGACCTGGATCCCAAGCGCTTCGGCATCGAGATCGCCACGGGCGGCAACACGCTGGCCGCCATGACGCCGCTGAAGTCGCTGGCCGGCATGGAAGGCGCCACCTATTACTACTACGGCATTCCCAAGAATCCGATCAATGACTGGCTGGTGGCGGAACACCAGAAGCGATATGGCCAGCCGCCGGACTTCTTCACCGCGGGCGGCATGGCCTCGGGCATCGCGATCGCGACCGCGCTGGCCAAGACCAAGGGCGACTCCGATACCGACACGCTGATCAAGGCCATGGAAGGCATGAGCTTCGATACGCCCAAGGGCAAGATGACCTTCCGCCCCGAGGACCACCAGGCCATGCAGTCCATGTACCACTTCCGCATCAAGAACGATCCGTCGGTGCCTTGGGCGGTGCAGGACCTGGTCAAGGAAATCACGCCGGACCAGATGTCGGTGCCGATCCAGAACAAACGCTGATCCCGCTGCCCATCCATGCTGGAAACCCAATCGCTCACGATCCGTTTCGGCGGACATGTGGCCGTCAACGAAGTCAGCTGCAGTTATGCGCCTGGCACCCTGACCGCCATTGTCGGCCCGAACGGCGCGGGCAAGACCACCTACTTCAATCTGATCTCCGGCCAGCTGCGCGCCAGCGCCGGAACGGTGCGCCTGAACGGGCGCGACCTGACCTCGCTGGCCGCGCCCGCGCGCATGCATGCGGGGCTGGGCCGCGCCTTTCAGCTGACCCAGCTGTTCCCACGCCTGAGCGTGCACGAGAACGTGCGGCTGGCTTTGCAGTCCCGCCAGCAAGGCATGGGCTGGCGCCAGATCCGGTTCTGGCGCACCTGGAGCGACGATCGCGGCCTGATCGAGCGCGCCGACGCGCTGCTCGAACGCACCCGCCTGTCCGCGCGCCGCGACCAGTCCGCCGCCGACCTGCCGCATGGCGACCAGCGCAAGCTGGAGATCGCCATGCTGATCGCCCTGGAGCCGCAGGTATTCATGTTCGACGAGCCGACGGCAGGCATGAGCGTGGACGATGTGCCCGTGGTGCTGGAGCTGATCCGCGAAATTAAGAACGATCCGAGCAAAACGATTCTGCTGGTGGAGCACAAGATGGACGTGGTGCGCGAATTGGCGGACCGCATCGTGGTGCTGCACAACGGCCAGCTGATGGCCGATGGCGACCCTGCTACGGTGATCGCCTCGCCCATTGTGCAGCAGGCCTATCTGGGCGTCAGCCCGACGGAGAAGCCGGCATGACGCAAGCGCTGCTGGAACTGAAGGACGTGCACACGCACATCGGCGCGTACCACATCCTGCACGGCGTGGATCTCGCCGTTCCGCCCGCGGCTGTGACCATGCTGCTGGGCCGCAATGGCGCAGGCAAGACCACCACGCTGCGCACCATCATGGGATTGTGGCGCGCGTCGCAAGGCCAGGTGAACTTCGACGGCGCGCCCGTCGGCGGCCCGGGCACGCGCACCTCGCCGCCCGACATGGCGCGCATGGGCATGGCTTACGTGCCGGAGAACATGGGCATCTTCGCCGACCTGTCGGTGAAGGAAAACATCCTGCTGGCGGCGCGCCAGGCCCGCAACGCCAGCCAGCTGGATACCGCAAGGCTGGAGTGGATCTTCGGATTCTTTCCGGCGCTGAAGAAGTTCTGGCTGCATCCCGCCGGCAAGCTCTCGGGCGGACAGAAGCAGATGCTGGCGGTCGCGCGCGCCATCATCGAGCCGCGCCGGCTGCTGCTGGTGGATGAGCCCAGCAAGGGCCTGGCGCCCGCCATCATCCAGAACATGATCGACGCCTTCATCGAACTGAAGCAGGCGTCCACCACCATCCTGCTGGTCGAGCAGAACTTCAACTTCGCGCGCCTGGTCGGCGATCACGTCGCCGTGATGGACAACGGTCGCGTCGTCCACGCGGGCGGCATGGCCGAGCTGGCCTCGGACGACGAACTACAGACGCGCCTCCTGGGCCTGTCGCTGGGAAGCCACCAATGAGCACGCTCGAAATCGATACCCCGCTGCCGCGCGTGCGCGCGGACCTGCGCCCGGTCCTGCTGGTGCTGGCCCTGGCCGCGCTGGCCCTGCCCCTGGTGGGTTCCTTCTCCACCTGGGTCACCCTGACCCTGGCGGGACTGGCCATGGGCATGATCATCTTCATCGTGGCCTCCGGCATGACGCTGGTGTTCGGCCTGATGGACGTGCTGAACTTCGGGCATGGATTGTTCATTGCCATCGGCGCCTATATGGCTGCCACGGTGCTGGGCGCCATGGCCGATTGGACGCAATCCGGCAGCCTGTGGATCAACCTGGGCGCGGTGCTGCCTGCGATGATCGTCGGCATGCTGGTCGCGGGCGCCGTGGGCCTGGCGTTTGAACGCGTGATCGTGCGCCCCGTCTATGGGCAGCATCTGAAGCAGATCCTGATCACCATGGGCGGCATGATCATCGGCGAAGAGATCATCAAGATGCTGTGGGGGCCGCAGACGATTTCGCTGCCGTTGCCCGAAGCGCTGCGCGGGGCCTTCCTGCTGGGTGATGCCGCCATCGAGAAATTCCGCATCGTCGCCCTGTTGACGGGGCTGCTGGTGCTGGGCGGCATGCTGTGGCTGCTCAACCGCACCAAGCTGGGCCTCTTGATCCGCGCAGGCGTCGAGGACCGCGAAATGGTGGAAAGCCTGGGCTACCGCATCCGCCATCTGTTCGTGGGCGTGTTCGTCGCCGGCTCGATGCTGGCGGGACTGGGCGGCGTGCTGTGGGGCATGTATCAGCAATCGATCGTGCCGCAGCTGGGCGCGCAGGTGAACGTGCTGATCTTCATCGTCATCATGATCGGCGGCCTGGGTTCCACCGTGGGCTGCCTGATCGGCGCGCTGCTGGTTGGGCTGATGGCCAACTACACCGGCTTCCTGCTGCCCAAGGCCGCCCTGTTCTCGAATATTGCGCTGATGGTCGCCATCTTGTTGTGGCGTCCACAGGGCGTGTATCCGGTCACGAATCGCTAGGAATCGCCGACATGTCCGTACGCCTGCTTTCCGGCGATCCCCCCCGCAGCACGCTGCTGGCCCTGGCGCTGATCGCCATCGTCGCTCTGCTCGCCACCGCGCCCTTCCTCTTTCCCGGTCCCAAGTCGCTGGCGGTGGCCGCCAAGATCCTGGTGTTCGTGATCCTCGTGGCCAGCTACGACCTGCTGCTGGGATACACCGGCATCGTCAGCTTCGCGCACACCATGTTCTTCGGCATCGGCGCGTATGGCGTGGCGATCGCCAGCATACGCATGGAACCGAGCTGGACGGCGGTACTCGTGGGCCTGAGCGGCGGACTGGTGGTATCGCTCGCGTTCGCCCTGCTGATCGGCCTGGCCAGCCTGCGCGTGCGCGCCATCTTCTACGCCATGATCACGCTGGCGGTGGCCGCGGCGTTCCAGACGCTGGTATCGCAGTTGTCCGATCTGACGGGCGGCGAGGACGGCCTGAACTTCAAGGTGCCGCAGATGCTGCGGCCGGCCTTTCGGCCCTTCTCCGAACAGATCTTCGGCGTGACGGTGGACGGCCGCATCATCACCTATTACCTGATCGCCGCGGTCTGCGTGGTGCTGTTCCTGCTGCTGCTGCGCATCGTGAATTCGCCGTTCGGCCGCGTGCTGCAAGCTATCCGCGAGAACCCGTTCCGTGCGGAAGCCATCGGCTACCGCACCGTGTTGTACCGCAGCCTGTCCAACCTGTTGGCCGCGGCCTTCGCGACACTGGCTGGCGCCATGTACGCGCTCTGGCTGCGCTATAACGGCCCGGATACCTCGCTGTCGTTCGAGATCATGCTCAACATCCTGCTGATGCTGGTGATAGGCGGCATGGGCACCATGTATGGCGCCGTGGTGGGCGCCAGCCTGTTCGTCTTCGCGCAGAGCTATCTGCAGGACGGCCTGCACGTGATCCACGATGCGGTGTCGGGCGTGGCGCCCTTGGCGCTGTTGTTCGAGCCGGATCGGTGGCTGCTGTGGCTGGGGATCCTGTTCGTGGTGTCGGTGTACTACTTCCCTACGGGCATCGCGGGGCGGCTGCGGGAACTGGCCGGGCGCCACTGAAGCCTGCCGTCATCAACGGCCGCGTTGACTCAGCGCATCCGCGTCGCGCCGCAAACCGTCAACTCGCTGCTGCATTTCGTCCAGGCTGCGGCGCGTGTCCAGGGAACCCCGGTTCAGCTGCGAGCCGGACGGGGTCGGCGCCAAGCTCGGCATGGTCATGTTTGCGCCAGGATTCAAAGGGATCATCGCGGGCGGATGCGGGTCGGCCGCAGGTTTCTCGCTGAGCAGCTTTTCCAGCACTCGCATCTGCTCCCTGCGTTCCCCGATGGCGCGTTCCTGGTCCATCAACGCTTGCTCATTCGCATCCTCTGTACCAAAGATCGCCGCATGATCACGCGACAACCCGTCCAGGCGCACCCGCGCATCGGGACCGGCATCGAGCAAGGCCCGGCCCAAGGCCGCGGGATCCTGCGCCGGCGGTGACTCCTGCCGCGTTTGCGCGGCAAGCGGAGGCGCCGCCATCCAGGCGCACGCCATCAACAAGCCAAGCCGGGCCGCGTTCATGAAACCGCGCATTGTCCTGATTCCTGGGTTCGACACAAAAAGTTCGGGCGAAAAAAAACGGCAAGGGTTTTATCCCTTGCCGTCTTATATCAGAACGGCGGACCGTTCCGATGGACTGCTTTACTTAGATGATACGTGCGGCTTCAACCAGACGCACCACGCGCCACGACTTCGAGCGCGAGATGGGACGGCCTTCAGCGATTTCAACCGTATCGCCTTCGTTGTACTGGTTCGATTCATCGTGCGCCTTGTACTTCGCGGAACGCATGATGATCTTGCCGAAGATGGGGTGCTTGACGCGGCGCTCAACGAGCACGACGACAGTCTTGTCCATCTTGTTGCTGACGACCTTGCCAACCAGCGTACGCTGGCGCTTGGCCACTTGGGTGTTTTGAGTTTCGCTCATCTTTATTTCCCTGCCTTCTCGGTCAGCAAGGTACGAACGCGCGCAATGTCGCGACGCACGTTGCGCAGCTGGCTGGTGTTGGCCAGTTGCTGCGTGGCCTTCTGCATACGCAGACCGAATTGTGCCTTCAGCAGGCTTTCGAGCTCTTTGCCGAGCTCGGCGGCGTCTTTCGAACGGAGTTCGCTAGCTTTCATGTTAGTACTCCTTAAGCACCGATATGACGCGCGACGAACGTGGTCGAAATCGGCAGCTTGGCAGCGGCCAGGCGGAAAGCTTCACGCGCGAGCTCTTCGCTAACCCCTTCCATTTCGTAGAGCACCTTGCCGGGCTGAATTTCAGCGACCCAGTACTCCGGGTTGCCCTTACCGTTACCCATACGGACTTCGGCAGGCTTCTGCGAGATGGGCTTATCCGGGAAAATGCGGATCCAGATACGGCCGCCACGCTTGATGTGACGATTGATGGCACGACGAGCAGCTTCGATCTGGCGAGCGGTCAGACGGCCACGGCCGGTGGCCTTCAGACCGTATTCGCCGAACGACACGTGGGTACCACGGGTCGCCAGACCGGTGTTGCGGCCCTTCTGCTCTTTGCGATACTTTCTGCGAGAGGGTTGCAGCATGGTTATTCTCCTTCAGGCGCCGGAGCAGCGTCCGCCTTGCGGGGACCACCACGACCACGACCACCCGGACGACCGGTGCGAGCACCGTCCGGACGATCACCACGCGGAGCGCGGCGCGGACGACGTTCTTCTTCGCGCGGGGCAGCGGTTTCCGGCGGCAATTCGCCGTTAGCCAGCATGTCGCCCTTGTAGACCCAGACCTTGATGCCGATCACGCCATAGGTCGTGTGGGCTTCGGAGGTGCCGTAGTCGATGTTGGCCTTGAGGGTGTGCAGCGGCACACGGCCTTCGCGATACCACTCGGTGCGAGCAATTTCGATACCGTTCAGACGGCCCGAGCTCATGATCTTGATGCCTTGGGCACCCAGACGCATGGCGTTCTGCATCGCGCGCTTCATGGCGCGACGGAACATGATGCGCTTCTCGAGCTGTTGCGAGATCGAGTCGGCGATCAGTTGAGCATCGGTTTCCGGCTTGCGGATTTCTTCGATGTTGACGTGCACGGGCACGCCCATCAGGCGCTGCAGATCAGCCTTCAGGCTTTCGATGTCTTCGCCGCGCTTGCCGATCACCACGCCCGGACGAGCCGAGTAAACAGTGATGCGGGCATTCTTGGCGGGACGCTCGATGATCACGCGACCGACGGAGGCGCTCTTGAGCTTCTTCTTCAGGTACTCGCGAACGCGAATGTCTTCGGCCAGCATCGTGCCGAAGGCCTTGTCGTCGGCGAACCAACGCGAGGACCAATTACGGGTGACCGCGAGACGGAACCCAGTGGGGTGAATTTTCTGACCCATCGTGACTCCTTAAGCTCCGACCTTGACCGTGATGTGGCAGGTCTGCTTCTCGATACGGTTGCCGCGGCCCTTGGCGCGAGCGGAGAAGCGCTTCATCGACTGAGCCTTGTCCACAAAAATCGTGGTGACTTTCAGTTCGTCGATGTCGGCGCCGTCGTTGTGCTCGGCGTTGGCGATGGCGGACTCGACAGCCTTCTTCAGGATGACGGCAGCCTTCTTCGGCGAGAAGGTGAGGATGTTCAGCGCTTGCGAGACGGACTTGCCGCGGATCAGGTCCGCAACCAGTCGGGTCTTTTGAGCGGAGATGTGAACCCCACGGATAATGGCAGTAGTTTCCATCGCTTACCTCTTCGCCTTCTTGTCCGCGGCGTGACCCTTGAACGTACGGGTCAGCGCGAACTCGCCCAGCTTGTGACCGACCATGTTCTCGTTGATGTAAACGGGAACGTGCTGCTTGCCGTTGTGCACAGCGATCGTCAGACCGATGAACTCGGGCAGGATCGTGGAGCGACGCGACCAGGTCTTGATCGGCTTCTTGTCTTTGCCCGCGACGGCCGTGTCCACCTTTTTGATCAGGTGAGCATCGACAAACGGGCCTTTCTTGATCGAACGTGACATAGTGTTCGCCTCTTACTTGCGCTTGCGCCGTTGGACGATCATATTGTTCGTCCGCTTGTTGCGACGGGTCTTGAAACCCTTCGCCGGGGTGCCCCACGGGCTGACCGGTTCGCGTGCTTCACCGGTACGGCCTTCGCCGCCACCGTGCGGGTGATCCACCGGGTTCATGGCAACGCCACGAACCGTCGGGCGGATACCGCGCCAACGCATTGCACCGGCCTTGCCGATTTGGCGCAGGCTGTGTTCTTCGTTACCGACTTCACCGATGGTGGCGCGGCATTCGATGTGCACACGGCGGACTTCACCGGAGCGCAGACGCACTTGAGCGTAGATGCCTTCGCGAGCCAGCAGGACGGCGGAAGCGCCGGCCGAACGGACCATCTGAGCACCCTTGCCAGGCAGCATTTCGACGCAGTGAATCGTCGTACCCACCGGGATGTTGCGGATCGGCAGCGTGTTGCCAGCGCGGATCGGGGCTTCGACGCCCGACAGCAGCGTGGCGCCAACTTCCAGACCGCGCGGAGCGATGATGTAACGACGTTCGCCGTCGGCGTAGCACAGCAGAGCGATGTGCGCCGTACGGTTGGGGTCATATTCCAGACGCTCGACCTTTGCCGGGATGCCGTCCTTGTCGCGACGGAAGTCGACGACGCGGTAGTGCTGCTTGTGGCCACCGCCACGATGACGGATCGTGATGTGACCGTTGTTGTTACGGCCAGAACCACGGGTCTTCTTTTCCAGCAGCGGCGCGTAGGGCTCACCCTTGTGCAGGTTCGGGCTGACAACCTTCACCATGCCACGGCGGCCAGCCGAAGTCGGCTTAACTTTTACGAGGGCCATTTACTTCACCTCCGCAAAGTCGATTTCCTGGCCGTCCTTGAGCGACACGTAAGCCTTGCGCTCATTGCGACGACGGCCAACGAATCGGCCAAAGCGCTTGACTTTGCCCTTACGGTTGAGGACCTGCACGGACTCGACCTGCACCTTGAAGAGCAGTTCGACGGCAGCCTTGATTTCCGGCTTGGTAGCGTCAGCCACGACACGGAAAGCGACTTGCTGATTCTTCTCAGCGACGAAGGTGGCCTTTTCGGTCACGATCGGGGCCAGAATGACTTGCATCAAGCGTTCAGCGTTCATCCCAGCATCTCCTCGAGTTGAGCGATGGCCGGCTTGGTGATCAGCACTTTCTTGTAGTGGACCAGCGACAACGGATCGGCATAACGGGGCTCGACAACGGCAACGTGCGGCAGGTTGCGGGTGGCGAGGTAAACATTTTCATCAACGCTGTCGGTGATGATCAGGACCGAGTCCAGGCCCAGGCTCTTCAGCTTTGCAGCTGCGTCCTTGGTCTTGGGCGATGCCAGATCGAACGATTCGACAACAGCGATGCGGTCTTCGCGAGCGAGCTGCGACAGGATCGAACGGATCCCGGCGCGGTACATCTTCTTGTTGACCTTCTGGCTGAAGTTCTCTTCCGGCGAGTTCGGGAAAATCCGACCACCGCCACGCCACAGCGGCGACGAAGTCATACCGGCGCGAGCGCGGCCGGTACCCTTCTGGCGCCAGGGCTTCTTGGTCGAGTGCTTGACTTCAGTGCGATCCTTCTGAGCGCGGTTACCCGAACGGGCGTTGGCTTGGAAAGCCACCACGATCTGATGAATCAGCGCTTCGTTGAAGTCACGGCCGAAGATGGTGTCGGGTGCGCTGAACGTAGCAGCGGCCTGACCTTGGTCGTTCAGGAGCTTGAGATCCATTTACTTATGCTCCCTTCTTGGCCGGGGCCTTGATGGCCGGGCGCACGATGATATCGGCGCCAGCGTGGCCGGGGACAGCGCCCTTGACCAGCAGCAGGCCACGCTCAACGTCAACGCGAACGACGTCGAGGTTTTGAACGGTGCGGGTGACATCACCCAGGTGACCGGCCATGCGCTTACCCGGGAAAATACGGCCCGGATCTTGTGCTTGACCAATCGAGCCCGGGACGCGGTGCGAACGGGAGTTACCGTGCGACGCGCGTTGCGAACCGAAGTTGTGACGCTTGATGGTACCGGCGAAGCCTTTACCAATGGTGGTGCCCGTGACGTCGACCTGTTGGCCGGCTTCGAACACCGATTCCACGGCGATCACGGAACCGGCCGCAAATTCAGCGGCGCGAGCGGGATCAAGGCGGAATTCTTTGAGGATGCTACCGGCTTCAGCGCCGGCTTTGGCGTAGTGGCCCGTTTGCGGCTGAGCCACACGCGAGGCACGACGAGTGCCATAAGCCACCTGGATCGCGGCGTAGCCGTCGGTTTCCAGCGACTTAACTTGGGTCACACGGTTGTTCGACACGTCCAGCACGGTCACCGGGATGGATTCACCTTCCTCGGTAAAAATGCGGGTCATGCCGACCTTGCGACCCACCAGCCCCAGCCGGTGAGCGGCGGGCGTGGGTGTCGAATTCGACATCGTTTTCTCCATTCCCGACTGCGATTGGTCGGGGCTAATCAGGCAAAAGGTAACGGCCTTTGCCCTACGACTATGTTCAACCTGGTCTGAATTCAGGCGGAGTGCGCCTTCCTATTTTCCATAGTTGCTCTTGCCACAAAATGGCAAGCTTGGCATATTAGCATGTTTTTTTCAGTCAGCACAAGCACTTAGCGTGCTTCGGCCTCATTGCAAGGGGCGATTTCGCCACACCCGGCGGATGTGGGCAGCGGCGGCGCTGCCTGACGGACCTGATTGCGGCAGTGAGCACCCGCTAACCAGAATGCGGAGGCGGGTTGAACACAACTGCCCGCCCCTGGGCAAACGTTGCGCGCAACGCAGCCAAAAAACAAAATGACCGCATCCATAAGGAAGCGGCCATCTTTTTCGTGCCTGCCGGCGAAGGTAGCAGGCCCGATACGCTTTACTTACTGCAGCGCGATTTCGACGTCGACGCCGGCCGGCAGGTCCAGACGCATCAGGGCGTCAACGGTCTTGTCGGTGGGATCAACGATGTCCATCAGGCGCTGGTGCGTGCGAATTTCGAACTGGTCGCGCGACGTCTTGTTGACGTGCGGCGAGCGCAGGACGTCATAGCGACGGATACGCGTGGGCAGCGGCACCGGGCCGCGGACAACGGCGCCGGTACGCTTGGCGGTGTCGACGATTTCAGCGGCCGATTGATCGATCAGCTTGTAATCGAAGGCTTTCAAGCGGATACGGATCTTTTGGTTTTTCATGGCGTTTCCTAAAGAACGAGAGGCGGGAGCGACGAGGCCACCCCCGCTGGTTGTTTGCTGCTTAAGTGATCCGGATTACTTCAGGATCTTGGCGACGACGCCGGCGCCGACGGTACGACCGCCTTCACGGATGGCGAAACGCAGGCCTTCTTCCATGGCGATCGGAGCCAACAGCTTGACCGTCATGGCCACGTTGTCGCCCGGCAGAACCATTTCCTTGTCGGCCGGCAGTTCGATCGTGCCCGTCACGTCCGTCGTGCGGAAGTAGAACTGGGGACGATAGCCCTGGAAGAACGGAGTGTGACGGCCGCCTTCTTCCTTGGACAGGATGTACACCTCGGACGTGAAGTCCGTGTGCGGGGTGATCGAGCCCGGCTTGGCCAGCACTTGGCCACGCTGGACGTCTTCACGCTTGGTGCCGCGCAGCAGGATGCCCACGTTGTCGCCGGCTTGACCTTGGTCCAGCAGCTTGCGGAACATTTCCACGCCGGTGCAAGTCGTCTTGACCGTCGGAACGATACCGACGATTTCGATTTCTTCGCCGACCTTGACGATGCCGCGTTCGATACGGCCGGTCACCACGGTGCCGCGACCCGAGATCGAGAACACGTCTTCAACCGGCATCAGGAACGTGCCGTCCACGGCGCGCTCGGGCGTCGGGATGTACGAATCCAGTGCTGCGGCCAGAGCCATGATGGCTTGCTCGCCCAGTTCGCCCTTGTCGCCTTCCAGCGCCAGCTTGGCCGAACCCTTCACGATCGGCGTGTCGTCGCCCGGGAAGTCGTACTTCGACAGCAGTTCGCGAACTTCCATTTCCACCAGCTCGAGCAGCTCGGCGTCGTCAACCATGTCAGCCTTGTTCAGGAAGACGATGATGTACGGCACGCCAACCTGGCGCGACAGCAGGATGTGTTCGCGGGTCTGCGGCATCGGGCCGTCAGCGGCCGACACCACCAGGATCGCGCCGTCCATTTGCGCCGCGCCCGTGATCATGTTCTTCACGTAGTCAGCGTGGCCCGGGCAGTCAACGTGCGCGTAGTGACGCGCTTCCGTTTCGTACTCGACGTGAGCCGTGTTGATCGTGATGCCGCGAGCCTTTTCTTCAGGAGTCGCATCGATCTGGTCGTAGCCCTTGGCTTCGCCACCGAACTTGTTCGACAGAACGGTCGTGATAGCGGCCGTCAACGTCGTTTTGCCGTGGTCAACGTGACCAATCGTACCCACGTTCACGTGCGGCTTGGTACGTTCAAACTTGCCTTTTGCCATGATCTCTATCCTTTGACTTTCAAGGAAACTTGGATTTCTGCCAGGACCGTCCGGATGGGCGGCCCCGGCAAGGGTTATTTACTTGGCCCGAGCGGCGATGACTTCGTCAGCGACGTTCTTGGGGGCCTCGGAGTAATGCTTGAATTCCATCGTGTACGTGGCACGACCTTGCGTCAGCGAACGCAGGTTCGTGGCGTAACCGAACATCTCGGCCAGCGGAACTTCGGCCTTGATGGTCTTGCCGCCGCCAACCATGTCGTCCATGCCCTGAACCATGCCGCGACGCGAGGACAGATCGCCCATCACGGTACCAGCGTAGTCTTCAGGCGTTTCGACTTCAACGGCCATCATCGGTTCCAGCAGCACGGGGCTGGCCTTGCGCAGACCTTCCTTGAATGCCATGGAGCCGGCCATCTTGAACGCGTTTTCGTTCGAGTCCACGTCGTGGTACGAACCGAAGAACAGCGTGACCTTGACGTCGACGATCGGGTAGCCAGCCAACACGCCCGAAGGCAGCGTTTCCTGGATGCCCTTGTCCACCGCGGGGATGTACTCGCGAGGAACCACACCGCCCTTGATGGCGTCCACGAATTCGTAGCCACCGCCAGGAGCCAACGGCTCGACCTTCAGAACCACGTGACCGTACTGGCCGCGACCGCCCGACTGCTTGACGAACTTGCCTTCAACTTCGTCGCAGGTCTTGCGGATGGTTTCGCGGTAGGCCACTTGCGGCTTGCCGACGTTCGCTTCCACGCCGAATTCGCGCTTCATGCGGTCAACCAGAATTTCCAGGTGCAGCTCGCCCATACCGGAAATGATGGTCTGGCCGGATTCTTCGTCGCTGCGCACGCGGAACGACGGATCTTCCTGCGCCAGGCGCGACAGCGCCAGGCCCATCTTTTCCTGGTCAGCCTTGGACTTGGGTTCCACGGCCTGCGAAATCACGGGCTCCGGGAAAATCATGCGTTCGAGCAGGATGTGGGAGTCGATGTCGCACAGCGTTTCGCCGGTGGTCACGTCTTTCAGACCCACCACGGCGGCGATGTCGCCTGCCAACACTTCCTTGATTTCTTCGCGGTTGTTCGCGTGCATCTGCAGAATGCGGCCGATACGTTCCTTCTTGCCCTTGATGGGGTTGTAGACCGTATCGCCCGACTTCAGGACGCCCGAGTAAACGCGCACGAAGGTCAGCTGACCCACGAACGGATCGCTCATCAGCTTGAACGCCAGAGCCGAGAACTTCTCGTCGTCGTTGGCTTCACGCGTGACGGGGTTGCCATCGTCGTCCTGACCGTCGACCGCGGGAATGTCCACGGGCGAAGGCAGGTAGTCGATGACCGCGTCCAGCATGCGCTGCACGCCCTTGTTCTTGAAGGCGGTGCCGCACAGCATCGGCTGGATTTCGCCAGCGATGGTGCGTTGACGGATGGCCAGGTTGATTTCTTCTTCGTCGAGCGAACCCGTTTCCAGGTACTTGTTCATCAGCTCTTCGGACGATTCAGCAGCGGCTTCAACCAGCTTTTCGCGCCATTCGTTCGCCAGGCCTTCCAGCTCGGCCGGAACGTCTGCGTAGTCGAACTTGATGCCTTGGCTGGCTTCGTCCCAAATGATCGCCTTCATCTTGACCAGGTCGACCACGCCTTGGAACGTGTCTTCGGCGCCGATGGGAATCACGATCGGCACGGGATTGGCGCGCAGGCGGTTCTTCAGCTGGTCATAGACCTTGAAGAAGTTGGCGCCGGTGCGGTCCATCTTGTTGACGAAGGCCAGACGCGGCACGCCGTACTTGTTGGCTTGGCGCCACACGGTTTCGGACTGGGGCTGAACACCGCCCACCGCGCAGTAGACCATGCAAGCACCGTCCAGGACGCGCATGGAACGTTCCACCTCGATGGTGAAGTCCACGTGCCCCGGGGTGTCGATGATGTTGATGCGGTGTTCGGGATAGTTCTTCGCCATGCCACGCCAAAACGCCGTCGTTGCTGCCGACGTAATGGTGATGCCACGCTCTTGTTCTTGTTCCATCCAGTCCATGGTGGCTGCGCCATCATGCACTTCGCCAATCTTGTGATTGACGCCGGTGTAGAACAGGATACGTTCGGTCGTGGTGGTTTTCCCTGCATCGATGTGCGCAGAGATACCAATGTTGCGATAGCGCTCGATCGGGGTTTTGCGGGCCATGGTGGGTTAGTCCTTAAATTACCAGCGGAAATGGCTGAAGGCCTTGTTGGCCTCTGCCATCTTGTGCGTGTCTTCGCGCTTCTTCATCGCGGCGCCACGACCTTCGGAGGCGTCGATCAGTTCGCCAGCAAGACGCAGATCCATCGACTTCTCGCCACGCTTCTTGGCGGCTTCACGGAGCCAACGCATAGCCAGGGCCAGGCGGCGCACGGGGCGCACTTCAACCGGCACTTGGTAGTTGGCACCGCCAACGCGGCGGCTCTTCACTTCGACGATCGGCTTGATGTTGTTGATCGCCAGGCTGAAAACTTCGATCGGCTCTTTGCCGGTCTTGGTTTGCACTTGCTCGAGGGCACCGTAGACGATGCGCTCGGCGACGGCCTTCTTGCCGTCCAGCATGACGACGTTCATGAACTTGGCGAGTTCGACGCTGCCGAACTTGGGATCGGGCAGAATCTCGCGCTTGGGTACTTCGCGACGACGGGGCATTGTTGCTTCCTTGTGTCTGTTCAGTTGAACCGTGTTTCATTACACGGCCATGGCCGTCCATGGAGACGACCCCTTACGTGCCGCGCACCTTCCCATCATCTGGATGGCGCGGTCGCACTTCCCTAGTGACGGACTGCCGCCACGCGGGGGTACTGCTGACTCGTTATTAAGCCTTCTTCGGGCGCTTGGCGCCGTACTTCGAGCGGGCTTGCTTACGATCCTTGACGCCTTGCAGGTCGAGGGAACCGCGCACGATGTGATAACGCACACCGGGCAAGTCCTTCACACGACCGCCACGCACCAGAACCACCGAGTGCTCTTGCAGGTTGTGGCCTTCACCGCCGATGTACGAAATGACTTCGTAACCGTTGGTCAGACGCACTTTGGCAACCTTACGCAGAGCGGAGTTCGGCTTCTTGGGGGTGGTGGTGTACACGCGAGTGCACACGCCGCGGCGTTGCGGGCAGTTTTCGAGCGCGGGGCTCTTGCTTTTGATGATGCTGACTTCGCGCGGCTTGCGCACGAGTTGGCTAATGGTAGGCATGACCTTTGAAATCCCTTTTACGTACCACTGGGTAAGTACTTACGTACTCGTCTCCTCAAGCAGTGAACTTTCGGAGAAGGCAGTTCGCGCAAAACCGCCTCAAACGTTCATATACGTAAAAGAGCGGGCTTGCCAACAAACTATGACAAAACGCACAAAGCTGGATGCCGTGGGGTGACGGCGCCGGAAAGACCCGTTGCCGCGAAGCCGTATGGCTTGAAACGAAAGGCTCGTGACGCACCTTGTTCCCAGACACCGTACTTCTGAACCCTACCGCGGCCAGATTTTGCGCGCGAAATAAAGCAGTAAGCCCTTTAGCATAACTGAGATCAAGGGCTGCTGTCAAAGAAAATTGTAAGCCGCGCGTGTGGCGCGTTGCCGGCAGAAGCATGCCAGTTAGGCGGCGCTCGTGAAAATTAGGGCCGCATACGCCGAAAATCGGGGTGCCTGAAATCAGGGTCATTGACTGCGGCAATCGGCAGGAGCAGCGATATGCTGACTGCGGATAGCGGCCGGGCGCTCTGGCGCCGGGGCTGCCGCCAGGCGCGGCACCGCCAGTATAGCCGTGCCCCGCTACTGGTCGGCGAACAGGTAGCCGCTGCCGTAGACCGTGCGGATGGGCAACATGACCCCGGCCAGCTCGGCCTTGCGACGCAAGCGGCTGACGATCACGTCGATGCTGCGGGAACCGCTGGCGCGGACTCCGCCCCCTTCCACCTGCAACTCGTCGCCCAGCTCGTTCCGGCCCACGGCCTTGCCCGCCACTTCCAGCAGCGAACGCACGATCAGGCGCTCATTGGCGGACAGCGAGATGGTGGCGCCCGTGGGCGCCGCCAGGGTCCAGCCCTGGTCGCGCAGCTCCCACTGGCCGTTCTGGGCCGGCTCGGCCAGGGACGGATCCTGCCCGGCGGGCAGGCGGCGCGCCAAGGACAGCAGGATGCAGGCCAGCTCGCGGGGATCCTGCGGATCTGGCAGACAGGCGTCGGCACCGCTCTGCAGGCAGCGCAGGCGGCTATCCACCGACATGCCGGTTCCCGTGACCACGATGCCCATGGACGATGAGCCGTGCAGGCGGGCCACCAGGGCATAGCCGATTTCGCCCAGGGTCCCGACATCCAGGACCACGACGTCAAAGCCGCCGCCGTTGAGCAATCCAAACAATTCGAGAGACGTCGAGCAACCGCGTGCAGAAATACCAGCTTGCAGCAATGCGGACACGGCGACGCCGCGGGCGGCCTCGTCGGGTGACATCATAAGTATGCGCAATTGATTCATATCTGTTCCATACGACCAACAACCTCGACCGGCTCCGCCCCACGCCTTACCGCGGGGGGGAGAACGATTGAGACAGTGTGGCGCGTTGTTACGCAACAACTCCAGTCAAGATTCGTCAACTTTGCAATGTTTGACAGTTCTTGCCATAACGTAGCCAGCCGGGGCCCCTCCCGAGTTATCATTCGTTTACACCTATATATTCCTTTCCCATCTTGCAGTAGGGCGCCATAGCGCGCGCTTGCGTAGCAAACCTTCGCGAGAACACGTCTGATGAAAATCGCGTCGCTGGAAGACGACCTGGATCAAGCACAACGCATCCAGCAAGTTCTGACCACTGCCGGATACACCTGCAGCAGTTATCAGCAAAGCCGGGATCTCCTGGCCGCGCTGCGCACTGAGCAATTCGACCTGGTGCTGCTGGACTGGCATTTGCCCGACATCGACGGCGACGATGTGGTGCGGTGGCTGCGCGCCAATATCGGCCCGCGCATCCCGGTCATCTTCCTGACCAATCGTTCCAGCGAGGACGATCTGGTGGAAGGTCTGCGCGCCGGCGCGGACGACTACATCGTCAAACCCCTGCGCCCCCTGGAACTGCTGGCGCGGGTGGCGGCCTTGCTGCGCCGCAGCCAGATCGCCGAACCCGCGGACGATGCCTTCGACGTGGCGCGCTATCGCATCGAACCCGCCGCCCGCACGATCACCCTGGATTCCGCCGTGGTGTCGCTCGCCCCCAAGGAATTCGAGCTCGCCCTGCTGTTTTTCCGTAATGTCGGCCGCCTCATGTCGCGCGACGTGCTGGCCGAATGCGTATGGAACCGGGAAATTCCCGCGACCTCCCGCACCCTGGACACCCATTTGTCGAACATCCGGCAAAAGCTCCAGCTGCGTCCCGAACACGGCGTGCGCCTCACGTCCTCTTATGCGCTGGGCTACCGGCTGGAGCAAATCAGCTCGCCGGAAGACATCGCAGCCAATCCGCAGTAAGCGCCTGCGCGCGCCCCCCCTGGAGAACCGATAGTCATGAGCCGCTGCCGCGCGCTTTCTTTGCTTGCCATGATCTCCTGCCTGGCGCTGATGGCGCCGACCCGCAGCCAGCCCGCTGGCGCGCTTGGGGACGACTTCATCTACCGTGTGCGCCAAGGCGATACGTTGATCGACCTGGCAACCCGATATACCCACAAGCAGGCCAACTGGAGCCAGCTGCAAACCCTGAACAAGGTAGTCACGCCGGAAACGCTGCCCATCGGGCTGGAATTGCGCATCCCGCTGTCCATGATTCCCGTGCGGCCCGCCGACGCCCGCGTCGTGCACGTCAGCGGCCAGGCGAATGTCGACGGCAAGGCCTTGCGGGCCGGCGACACCGTGGCTGAAGGCAGTACGGTCGGCACCGCTGCCAACGGCTTCGTCACGCTGGAACTGGCCGACGGCTCCAAGCTGACGCTGCCGGCCGGCGGCTCGGTCGAACTGACGCGCCTGCGCCAATTCGAAGGCACTGCGCTGACGGATTCCGTCGTCCGGGTGCAAAGCGGCGGCGTGGAGTCGTCAGTGGCGCCCTCCGGTCAAGGCGTGGGCCGTTTCGAGATCCGCACACCGGTCGCGGTCACTGGCGTGCGCGGCACGCGCTTCCGCGTACAAAGTGGCGCGCAGGGCGTACATAGCGAAGTGCTGGAAGGCAGCGTGCGTCTGCAGCCCCACGCACCCGGATCGCCCCCAGCCAAACCGGTCGCGGTGGCCACGGGCTACGGCGCCGCGGTGGGCTCGGACGGCGCGGTCTCGGGCATGCGCGCGCTGCTCGATGCGCCGCAACTGGGCACACCCACACGCGCGGGCGGCGGCACCTGGACCGCCGACGTCTCGCCCGTGTCCGGCGCGCAGAGCTACGTGGTGCGCGTCTCGCGCGATGCCGAAGGCGCGTTGCCGGTATCTTCGACGAGCTTTCCCAGCAACGATATCCGCTTCGCCGCGCCCGGTCCGGGAACCTATTACGTGTCCGTGCGCGCGGTGGATGACCTGGGCCTGAACGGACGCGATGCGATCGCGACCTTCGAGGGCGCGAACATGCTCCTGACCTCCGACGGCTCGGGCGTGGCCAGCGGCACGGGCGGCCTGATCACGCTGACCGATTACTAGAGCCCGTCTCATGGCCGACGCCGCCGATCCGCAGGACCGGACCTCGCGCTCAGGGCTGTGGCTGACGGTGGTTTTGGCGGTGCTGGCCGCCATCCTGGGCTCGTTCAATGGCCTGGGGCGCTTCGATCAAATCCTTTATGACCGCGCCTTGTCGTTGAGCGGGCGCGACGCCGATCGCGACATCCTGATCGTCGCGATCGACGACGACAGCATCAAGGCGCTGGGCCATTGGCCATGGCGGCGCGCGGTCCACGCGGCGTTGCTGGACCGCCTGCAAGGCGCCCGCGCCGTGGCGCTGGACCTGATCTTCGCCGAACCGGACATGGCCAATCCGAACGACGACCGCATCCTGGCCGACAGCATCCGGCGACATGGCCGTACGGTCCTGCCGGTCGTGCTGGACCGGCTCGACCGCCCTTCGGCAGTCAACGAGCCCATCCCCGGCGTGGCGCAGGCCGCCGCCGCCAAAGGCTTCATCAACGCGCGCATCGACCCGGATGGCGTGGTGCGCGCAGCAACCCTCAGCGCGCAGCTCGGAGACCGCCGTTGGAACCATCTGGCCATGGTCATGCTGGACGTCGGCGGCCAAGCGGATGCGGCACAGAAACTGTTGAACCGCGCCGCGCCCGACGGCAGCATCCTGATCCCCTACTCCGGTCCCACCGCGCATACGCGCACCGTGTCCTACCTGTCCGTGCTGCGCGGCGACCTGTCGCCCGACGAACTGCGCGGCAAGTATGTGCTGGTCGGCGCCTGGGCTACCGGCCTGGGCGACGCCTACCCGACGCCGGTGTCGCACGACGTCAGCGGCATGTCGGGGGTGGAGATCATCGCGAACCTGCTGCACGCGGCGCGCGACGATATCGCCTATCGGCTGCCGCCCGCCTGGAGCAATGCGCTGTTCGCGGCGCTGCCCGTGCTGCTGGCCTGCCTGGCCCTGTGGCGGCTGTCGCCCAAGCAGGCCCTGCTGGTCAACCTGGCGCTGTTCATCGTCATACTGCTGATGGCGTTCCTGCTGCTGGCCTATGCCTATGTGTGGTTCGCGCCGGCTGCGGCGCTGCTGGGCGTGGCGCTGTGCTATCCGCTCTGGAGCTGGCGCAGCCAGGAGGCCGCGTTGCGCTACATGGACAACGAATTGCGCCGGCTGCAGCGCGAGTACCCGCCGGTGTTGAACGAGGCCGGCGCCCAGGGCGCGGGTCCCAGCGCGTCGCTGGAAAGTCGGGTCGGCGAGCTGCGCCGGGCGCTGGCCCGCGTGCGCAACCTGCGCCGCTTCCTGGCCGACGGCCTGGACGGCATGCCGGACGCCACGCTCGTTTTCGATCAGGACGGCCGCATGCAATTCCGCAATCAGGCCGCGGTCATGTATTTTCAGCGGCTGGGAATGCGCCCTCCCCGCGTCGGGCGCCGGGCCACCCATCTGCTCGAAAAGACCATTTCCGATCCCGCCACGCGCCAGCGCGTGGCCGAGGCGCTCAGCGGCCAGGGACCGGTCGCGGCGTCATCGCCATGGAGCGCCGACCTGGAAGTACGCGACCATGCCGGACGCGACCTGATCCTGAAATGCGCGCCCATTCACACCGCCGAAGGCGACTTCGCCGGCACCGTCGCCACGCTGACTGACATCTCGCGCATCCGTCAGGCGGAGCGCCAGCGCGAGGAAACCTTGCGCTTCATCTCGCATGACATGCGCGCCCCCCAAAGTTCCATTCTCGCGCTGGTCGAAATGAAGCAGGAGGGCGGCTCGCCCGAGAACCAAAGCGAAACCCTGGGCCGCATCGCCGCACTCGCCAACCGCACCTTGCGCCTGGTCGACGACTTCGTGCACCTCACTCGCGCCGAGTCGATGACAATCAGCGCAGTGGAACTGGATCTGGGCAGCCTGCTGCAAGACGCCGTGGACGAGTTCTGGGCCTCGGCGCAGAAACGCGGCATCGAACTCGTCCTCGCGCTGCCGCTGCCCGCCGCCTATGTCCGAGGCGATCAAACCTTACTCATGCGCACGCTGTGCAATTTGATCGACAACGCGATCAAGTACAGCCCGCCGCAAACCCGGATCGAATGCGGCATCGACGAGGAGCCCGGCTTCTGGCGTGCCAATATCCGCGACCAGGGCCAGGGCATTGCGGCGCAGGATCTGGCGCGGCTGTTCGAACCCTTCTCGCGCGTGGGCGTCGAAACCCGCGGCGACGTCGGTGGCGCCGGCCTGGGTCTGGCGTTCGTGCGCACGGTCGCCGAACGCCACGGCGGAACGGTCGAAGTCAGCAGCGAACTGGGTGCGGGTTCAGTCTTCACGCTGCGCCTGCCCATGGCGCCAGAAGAGATCTCCGCGACGTAGCCGCGGCGCCCCCTATTGGAAGACGTGCGAGATCACGGCGGGCTTGCCTGCCTTGACCTCCAGCGTCGTACGGTACGGCGGCAGGCCGGCATTGCGCAGCACCACCTGGTACTTGCCGGGAATCAGCCGCAGTTCCTTGACCGGCGGACTGATGCCGCGCGCCACGCCATTGATCCAGACCTCGCCCCATGGGCGGATGTCCAGCCGCACCAGCATCGGAATCGGCTTGGGTTTGGCGGTCTCTTCGGCCACGGCTGCGGGAGCCTCGGCGGGCACGGCCGTGGACGGCACGGCCACGGTCGCTGGCGCCTCCGCAGGCGGCGCCGACGGAGGCGGAGTTTCGCCCAGGACTGGCGCGCTTTCCGGCGCAGGCGTCTGGGGCGCCGATTCCTGCGGGGCTCGAAGCTCGGGAGGCGATGGCGGCGCCACCGGCCCGGCGCCCGGCGCGGGCGGCGGCATCGGATGCACGGCCGGCGGATTCGGCTGAACCACTTCGGACCGGGTGATCAGCGCGTTGGGAGCGCCCATTCCAGACTCGAACCAGGCATATACGCCCGCTCCGATCAGCGCCACGACGAGCAGCAGCACCAGCAGGGGATGGCGTCCGCGCGCCGGTTGGTGCGCCGCAGCGGCGGCTGCAGGCGGCGCCGCATGGGAGGCCGGCAACGGGGCGATCAGATCCGGCGCTGTCTCGACCTGAGCGGCGATGCCCAGCATGCCGGCCAGATCCGCCAGCGTCTGCGGCCGATCAGCGGGCGCCATGGCCAGGCCGGCATCGATCGCGGACAAGAAGTCCTGGCTGTACTTCGGCAATCCCAGGGAGGCGAGCGGCTCGTAGGTATCCTCCGCGCGGCGCTCGGGCGCCGGCGCCGGCTTGCTCCCTATGACCAAGGCGTGCATCACCGCGCACAGGGCGTAAATATCGCTCCACGGGCCGCGCGGCCATTCCACCGAATCGCTATAAAGCTCGAACGGCGCAAAACCGGGGGTCGGCGTGCGGGTGGCTCGGCGCGAACGCGCCACGACCAGTTCCGGCACCAGATGGGCGCGGGCGCTTTCGTCCATGCCCACGGTATCCAGCGAAATATCGCCGCAGATTTCACCCTGGGCGTGCAGGGCCATCAAGGATGGCAGCAGGTCAGACAGAAGCCGCTTGATGCGGGTTTCCGGTACGCCCCCCGCCGTGCTGGCGGCGATGGCGCTCAGCGGACGCAGTGCAAGCGGCGCGGCGCCGGAAAAGGGGCCACGCGGCGTCAAGAGGCCGGCGGAAGAAGACATGATCGGGACTGGCGCTGTCGCATGACAGCTAAATTAACGATGGAATAAGGCGAATATTATCCAATCCGCACCGCCAGGACATTGCGGAAAATGTCCGAGCGCATCAGGCTGTGGCACGATAGCGTACCGCTAAACCTCTCTACACCTTTGGAAGCCATGAAAATTCGCGTTCTGAGTAGTCTGCTCGGCTTGTCGGCCCTCCTGGCGGGTTGCGCCGGGGTTACGTCCAAGCAGCCAGAAGCGCCGCCCACCGCAGAAGCCTTGGACCAGCTGCAGCAAGTACGCGACAAATACAGCGCCGGCCGTTACGGCGAAGTCATCCGCGGCGTCGCCACCTCCGACGCCCTGGCCACCTCCACCAAGGCCGTGCGCATCGAAGCCTACAAGCTGCAGGCGTTTAGCTACTGCGTGAGCAAATATCCGCGCCTGTGCGAGGACAGCTTTGCCCGCATCCTGGCTCTGGACCCCGCCTTCGAGCTGGCGCCGAACGAAGCTGGCCATCCCGTCTGGGGGCCCGTGTTCCGGCACGCGCAGGCACAGGTCGCTAAGTAACCTCCCCTGCGCCAGGCAAAAAAGGGCCGCTGATTCGCATCAGCGGCCTTTTTGATTCCGGGCATGCCGCGCCAGACTGCGCGCGGCATCCCTGCCGGGTGTTTCCGCTTATTCGGCGGAATCCTCGGCGCCGAGGTCGGATGCCGGCGTTTCCGCATCCGAGCCCACCGTGACCGGCGAGTCTTCGAACGGGTTGGCCAACTGGCGGGCGGCTTCGCGTTCCGCGGCCTCCAGCTCTTCCTTGTCGCGGCGTGCGTGGTGATAAGCCAGACCCGTCCCTGCAGGGATGAGGCGGCCGACAATCACGTTTTCCTTCAAACCACGCAGATCGTCGCGCTTGCCCATGATGGCGGCTTCGGTCAGGACACGCGTGGTTTCCTGGAACGATGCGGCCGAGATGAACGAGTCGGTCGACAGCGAGGCCTTCGTGATACCCAGCAGCACGTTGTCGTACGTGGCAGGAATGCGGTCTTCAGCCTGCATGCGGTCATTCGCATTCAACAGCTCGGAGCGCTCGACCTGCTCGCCCGGGATGAACTCGGTATCGCCCGCGTCAACGATGTTCACACGACGCAGCATCTGACGAACAATCACTTCGATGTGCTTGTCGTTGATCTTCACGCCCTGCAGACGGTACACGTCCTGCACTTCGTCGACGATGTAGGTCGCCAGCTTCTCGATGCCTTGCAAGCGCAGGATGTCGTGGGGATCGGCCGGGCCGTCCACGATCATTTCGCCCTTGTTCACCACCTGGCCGTCGTGCACCAGCACCTGCTTTTCCTTCGGAATCAGGAACTCGTGGCTCACGCCTTCCAGGTCGGTGATGACCAGACGCTGCTTGCCCTTGGTGTCCTTGCCGAACGAAACCGTGCCGGTAACGTCGGCGAGCATGCCGGCGTCCTTGGGCGAGCGGGCTTCGAACAGCTCGGCCACTCGCGGCAGACCGCCGGTAATGTCGCGGGTCTTTTGCGATTCTTGCGGAATACGCGCCAGAACTTCACCCACGGCAACCTGCTGGCCGTCGCGCACGGTAATCAGCGCGCCCACCGGGAACGAGATGTTCACCGAGTGATCGGTGCCGGCGATCTTGACGTCTTCGCCCTGCTCGTTGACCAGCTTGATCTGCGGACGCATGACGATCTTGCCGCCACGGGTCTTCGGCGTGATGACGACGAGCGTCGACAGGCCGGTGACTTCGTCCACCTGCTTGGCAACGGTCACGCCTTCTTCGATGTTCTCGAAGCGCACGGCGCCACCGTATTCCGACACGATAGGACGGGTCAGCGGATCCCACGTCGCCAGACGCGCGCCAGCCTTCACGGCTTCGCCATCGCCCACCAGCACGGTCGCGCCGTACGGGATCTTGTGGCGTTCGCGTTCGCGGCCGTTGTCGTCGAAGATCGCCAGTTCGCCGGAGCGCGAGATCGCCACACGTTCGCCCTTGGCGTTCGTGACATAGCGCATCGTGCTGGCAAAACCGACGTTACCGCTGGACTTGGTTTCCACCGCGCTGGCCAGAGCCGAACGCGACGCCGCGCCACCAATGTGGAACGTACGCATCGTGAGCTGCGTGCCCGGTTCGCCGATGGACTGGGCGGCGATAACGCCAACCGCTTCGCCCTGGTTGACCGGCGAGCCACGACCCAGATCGCGGCCGTAGCAGTGCGCGCACAGACCGTGACGCGTTTCGCAGGTCAGCGGGGTGCGGACCTTGACTTCGTCCACGCCGATGCGGTCGATGGTGTCGACCAGGTCTTCGTCCAGCAGGGTACCGGCGACGATGGCCGTTTCCTGCGTGTCCGGGTTGATGATGTCGATGGCGGCAACACGACCCAGGATCCGGTCGCGCAGCGGCTCGATGACTTCACCGCCTTCGACCAGGGCTTTCATGTTGTAGCCCTGCGAAGTGCCGCAATCGTCCTCGGTGATCACCAAGTCTTGCGTCACGTCGACCAGACGACGGGTCAGGTAACCCGAGTTGGCGGTCTTCAGTGCCGTATCGGCCAGACCCTTACGCGCGCCGTGAGTCGAGATGAAGTACTGGAGTACGTTCAGGCCTTCACGGAAGTTCGCGGTAATGGGCGTTTCGATAATCGAGCCGTCCGGCTTGGCCATCAGGCCGCGCATGCCGGCCAGCTGGCGGATCTGGGCGGCCGAACCGCGGGCGCCCGAGTCAGCCATCATGTAGATGGAGTTGAACGATTCCTGGCGCACTTCCTCGCCGTGACGGTTGATCACGGGTTCGGTGGCCAGTTGTTCCATCATCGCCTTGCCGACCTTGTCGCCGGCCTTGCCCCAGATGTCCACCACGTTGTTGTAGCGTTCCTGGGACGTGACCAGACCCGACGAGTACTGCTTGTCGATTTCCTTCACTTCGCGGCTGGCTTCGGCCAGGATGCCTTCCTTGGCGGTCGGGATCAGCATGTCGCCCATGGCGATGGAGATACCGCCGCGCGTGGCCAGGCGGAAGCCCGACTGCATCAGCTTGTCAGCGAAGATCACGGTGTCGCGCAGGCCGCAACGGCGGAACGACTGGTTGATCAGGCGCGAGATTTCCTTCTTCTTCAGCGCCTTGTTCAGCACCGTGAAGGGCAGGCCCTTGGGCAGGATTTCGGACAGCAGCGCGCGGCCGACCGTCGTCTCGTGACGGCGGATCACCGGCTGCCATTCGCCAGCCTCGTCGCGCTCGTGTTCCTTCAGGCGCACGGTGATGCGCGACTGCAGCTCGACTTCGCCGTTGTCGTAGGCGCGCTGCACTTCAGCGACGTCGGTGAAGAAGATGCCTTCGCCGCGGCCGTTGATGCGCTCGCGCGTCGTGTAGTACAGACCCAGCACGATGTCCTGGGACGGCACGATCGACGGTTCGCCGTTGGCCGGGAACAGCACGTTGTTTGAGGCCAGCATCAGCGTGCGCGCTTCCAGCTGGGCTTCCAGCGACAGCGGCACGTGGACGGCCATCTGGTCACCGTCGAAGTCGGCGTTGAACGCCGCGCAAACCAGCGGGTGCAGCTGGATGGCCTTGCCTTCGATCAGGACCGGTTCGAACGCCTGGATGCCCAAACGGTGCAGCGTGGGCGCACGGTTCAGCATGACCGGGTGTTCGCGGATGACTTCTTCCAGGATGTCCCAAACCACCGGTTCCTGGCTTTCCACCAGCTTCTTGGCAGCCTTGATGGTCGTGGCCAGACCCATCATCTCCAGGCGATTGAAGATGAACGGCTTGAACAGTTCCAGGGCCATCAGCTTGGGCAGGCCGCACTGGTGCAGCTTGAGCTGCGGACCCACCACGATGACCGAACGGCCCGAGTAGTCGACGCGCTTGCCCAGCAGGTTCTGACGGAAACGACCGCTCTTGCCCTTGATCATGTCGGCCAGGGACTTGAGCTGGCGCTTGTTGGCGCCGGTCATGGCCTTGCCGCGGCGACCGTTGTCCAGCAGCGAGTCGACGGCTTCCTGCAGCATCCGCTTTTCGTTGCGCAGGATGATTTCCGGAGCCTTCAGCTCCAGCAGGCGCTTCAAGCGGTTGTTGCGGTTGATGACGCGGCGGTACAGGTCGTTCAGGTCGGAGGTCGCGAAGCGGCCGCCGTCCAGCGGCACCAGCGGACGCAGGTCCGGCGGCAGCACGGGCAGCACTTCCATGACCATCCACTCGGCCTTGATGCCGGACTTCTGGAAGCCTTCCAGCACCTTCAGGCGCTTGGAGATCTTCTTGATCTTGGCTTCCGAGCTGGTGGCCTTCAGTTCGCCGCGCAGCGTTTCCACTTCGCGGTCGATATCGATGGTGCGCAGCAGTTCGCGCACGGCTTCCGCGCCCATCAGGGCACGGAAATCGTCGCCGTACTCTTCGGTCTTGGCGAGGAAATCGTCATCCGACATGATCTGGCCGCGCTTGAGCGGCGTCATGCCAGGTTCGATCACGCACCAGGCTTCGAAGTACAGCACGCGTTCGATGTCGCGCAGGGTCATGTCGAGCACCATGCCCAGACGCGACGGCAGGCTCTTCAGGAACCAGATGTGCGCGACGGGGCTGGCCAGCTCGATGTGGCCCATGCGTTCACGGCGAACCTTGGCGACGGTGACTTCCACGCCGCACTTTTCGCAGATCACGCCACGATGCTTCAGGCGCTTGTACTTGCCGCACAAGCACTCGTAGTCTTTGATCGGGCCAAAGATCTTGGAGCAGAACAGGCCGTCGCGCTCGGGCTTGAACGTGCGGTAGTTGATGGTCTCGGGCTTGCGAACTTCGCCGTAGGACCACGAACGGATCTTCTCGGGCGAGGCGATGCCGATCTTGATGGCATCGAACTGCTCGTCTTGCGAGACTTGCTTAAAGAGGTCGAGTAGCGCTTTCATTAGTTACGCTCCAAATCCATGTCCAGGGCCAACGAGCGGATTTCCTTGACCAGCACGTTGAACGATTCCGGCATGCCGGCGTCGATGACGTGGTCGCCCTTGACGATGTTTTCGTATACCTTGGTACGGCCGGTGATGTCGTCGGACTTCACCGTCAGCATTTCCTGCAGGGTGTAGGCGGCGCCGTATGCTTCCAGCGCCCACACTTCCATTTCCCCGAAACGCTGGCCGCCGAACTGCGCCTTGCCGCCCAGAGGCTGCTGGGTAACCAGCGAGTACGGGCCGGTCGAACGCGCGTGCATCTTGTCGTCGACCAAGTGGTGCAGCTTCAGGTAGTGCATGTAGCCGACCGTGACGGGACGCTCGAACTGCTCGCCCGTACGACCGTCGTACAGCCATGCCTGCGTACGCGACGGCGTCAGCGCCATGCGCTTGGCGACTTCGTCCGGATAGGCCAGCTCCAGCATCGTGGTGATTTCCTCTTCGGTCGCGCCGTCGAAGACGGGCGTCGCGAACGGCACGCCGTTCTTGAGGTTCTGGGCCATTTCCATGACTTCTTCGTCGGTCAGCTCGTCGATGCGGGCGCCGGTGCCGGTCGTGTTGTAGACCTTGTCCAGGTAGGCACGGATGTTCTTGACCTGTGCGGTGCGTTCGTCGCGCAGCATGTCGGCGATGCGATGGCCCACGCCCTTGGCAGCCCAGCCCAAGTGCACTTCCAGCACCTGGCCGACGTTCATCCGCGAGGGCACGCCCAGCGGGTTCAGAACGATGTCGGCCGGCGTGCCGTCAGCCATGTGCGGCATGTCTTCCACCGGGGTGATGCGCGAGACCACGCCCTTGTTGCCGTGACGGCCTGCCATCTTGTCGCCAGGCTGCAGACGACGCTTCACGGCCAGGTAGACCTTGATCATCTTCAGCACGCCCGGGGGCAGCTCGTCGCCTTGCGTCAGCTTCTTGCGCTTTTCTTCGAAGGCCAGGTCGAACTGGTGGCGCTTCTGCTCCAGCGATTCCTTGGCCTGCTCCAGCACGACGGCGTGCGGCTCGTCGGCCAGGCGGATGTCGAACCACTGCCAGCGGTCCAGATCAGCCAGGTATGCCTTGGTGATCGTGGCGCCCTTGGCCAGCTTGCGCGGGCCGCCGTTGACGGTCTTGTTGACCAGCATCTTTTCGATACGGTCGAACTGGTCGTTTTCAACGATGCGCAGCTGGTCGTTCAGGTCCTGGCGATAGCGGCGCAGTTCATCGTCGATGATGGACTGGGCGCGCTTGTCGCGCACGATGCCTTCGCGCGTGAACACTTGCACGTCGATCACGGTGCCGGTCATGCCCGAGGGCACGCGCAGCGAGGTGTCCTTAACGTCGGACGCCTTTTCGCCGAAGATGGCGCGCAGCAGCTTTTCTTCCGGCGTCAGCTGGGTCTCGCCCTTGGGCGTGACCTTGCCGACCAGCACGTCGTCGGCGCTGACTTCGGCGCCGATGTACGTGATGCCCGAATCGTCCAGGCGGTTCAGTTGCGTCTCGGCCAGGTTGCTGATGTCGCGCGTGATTTCTTCCGGACCCAGCTTGGTGTCGCGGGCAACGACCGTCAGTTCCTCGATGTGGACCGAGGTGTAGCGGTCATCGGCCACGACCTTTTCAGAGATCAGGATCGAGTCTTCGAAGTTGTAGCCGTTCCACGGCATGAACGCGATCAGCATGTTCTGACCCAGGGCGAGTTCGCCCAGGTCGGTCGATGCGCCGTCGGCCAGCACGTCACCCTTGGCAACCTTGTCGCCACGCTTGACGATAGGACGCTGGTTGATGTTCGTGTTCTGGTTGGAACGGGTGTACTTGATCAGGTTGTAGATATCGACACCGACTTCGCCGGCGACGTTTTCTTCATCGTTCACGCGGATCACGACACGCTCGGCGTCGACGTGGTCGACCAGGCCGCCACGCAGGGCTTGCACGGTCGTGCCCGAGTCAACGGCCACGGTGCGCTCGATACCCGTACCCACGACCGGCTTTTCCGGACGCAGGCAAGGCACGGCCTGACGTTGCATGTTGGCGCCCATCAGCGCGCGGTTCGCGTCGTCGTGCTCCAGGAACGGAATCAGCGAGGCGGCAACCGACACGATCTGCGACGGGGCAACGTCCATGTAGTGCACGTTGGCCGGAGCGGTCAGCATGGTTTCGCCGGCTTCGCGGCAAGCCACCAGGTCGTCCACGAAACGGCCCTCTTCGTCGAGCGCGGCGTTGGCCTGCGCGATGACGTAGTGGCTTTCTTCGATGGCCGACAGGTAGTCGATCTGCTCGCTGACCTTGCCGTCGATGATCTTGCGGTAAGGCGTTTCCAGGAAGCCGTACTCGTTCAGGCGAGCGTACAGCGCCATGGAGTTGATCAGGCCGATGTTCGGGCCTTCCGGCGTTTCGATCGGGCAGACGCGGCCATAGTGGGTCGGGTGCACGTCGCGGACTTCGAAGCCGGCGCGCTCGCGGGTCAGACCGCCCGGGCCCAGTGCGGAAACGCGACGCTTGTGCGTGATTTCCGACAGCGGGTTGGTCTGGTCCATGAACTGCGACAGCTGGCTCGAACCGAAGAACTCCTTGATGGCGGCCGAGATCGGCTTGGAGTTGATCAGGTCGTGCGGCATCAGGTTTTCCGTCTCGGCCTGGCCCAGACGTTCCTTGACGGCGCGCTCGACACGCACCAGGCCGGCGCGGAACTGGTTCTCGGCCAGTTCGCCGACGCAACGCACGCGGCGGTTGCCCAGGTGATCGATGTCGTCGATCTGGCCACGGCCGTTACGCAACTCGACCAGCACCTTGATGGTTTCAAGGATGTCTTCGTTGGTCAGCGTCATCGGACCGGTGATGTCTTCACCACGGCCCAGACGGCTGTTGACCTTCATGCGGCCGACGCGCGACAAATCGTACGTTTCTTCGCTGTAGAACAGACGTTGGAACAGCGCTTCCACCGCTTCTTCGGTGGGCGGCTCGCCGGGACGCATCATGCGGTAGATGGCGACGCGAGCGGCCATCTGGTCGGCGGTTTCGTCGGTGCGCAGCGTCTGCGAGATGTACGGACCGCGGTCCAGGTCGTTCGTGTAGAGCGCCTGGATGTCGTAGACGTTGGAGGCGCGCAGGGCGCCCAGCACGCTTTCCGTGATCTCGTCGTTCGCGTTGGCGATGACTTCACCGGTGTCCGGGTCGACGATGTTCTTGGCCAGCACGCGGCCGTACAGGAAGTCTTCCGGCACGGAGATGCGCTGGATGCCGCCGGCAGCCAGGTCGCGCAGATGCTTGGCGTTGATGCGCTTGTCTTTTTCGACAATGACCTTGCCGTCGCGGTCCGAGATGTCGAAACGGGCCATTTCGCCCTTCCAACGCTCGGGCACGAATTCCATCATCGCGCCTTCGCTCTTCAATTCGAAGTTGTCGAAGTCGAAGAAGTTGGCCAGGATCGATTCCGGCGTCATGCCGATGGCCTTGCACAGGATCGTGACAGGCATCTTGCGGCGGCGGTCGACGCGGAAGAACAGGACGTCCTTCGGGTCGAATTCGAAGTCCAGCCACGAACCGCGGTAAGGAATCACGCGTGCCGAGAACAAGAGCTTGCCGGAGCTGTGGGTCTTGCCGCGGTCGTGTTCGAAGAACACGCCAGGCGAGCGGTGCAGCTGCGAGACGATGACACGCTCGGTGCCGTTGATGACGAAGGAACCCGTGCCCGTCATGAGCGGAATTTCGCCCATGTAGACTTCCTGTTCCTTCACTTCCTTCACGGTGGGCTTGCTGACTTCGCGGTCAAGCAGCACCAGGCGGACCTTGGCTCGCAGGGGCGAGGCATAGGTCAGGCCACGTTGCTGACATTCCTTGACATCGAACACCGGTTCGCCGAGCACATAGCTCACGAACTCCAAGCGCGCCATACCGTTGTGACTAACGATCGGGAAAATCGACGAGAACGCCGCCTGCAAACCGTCGGCTACGCGATCGGACGGGGCGGTATCCGCCTGCAGGAAAGTTAGGTAGGATTGAAGCTGTGTCGCCAACAGGAAGGGAACGTTTTGAACGTCTTCACGCTTGGCGAAGCTTTTGCGGATGCGCTTTTTTTCGGTGTACGAGTAAGGCATGAGCACTCCGACTCGAGGTTGCATGGGCCGTCAACCACGGCCCCAGGTGATACGACTCCAGGAAACCCCTCTGTAAAGGCATGACCCCAGTAGGGGTTTCCTGGAAACGCAAAAGCCCGGGGACTGCAAACTGCGCTGTCCCCGGGCAAGTTGACGCAGGTCTTACTTGACTTCGACCTTGGCGCCAGCTTCTTCCAGCTTCTTCTTGGCGGCTTCGGCGTCAGCCTTGGCCACAGCTTCCTTGACGGGCTTCGGAGCGCCGTCGACCAGGTCCTTGGCTTCCTTCAGACCCAGACCGGTCAGCTCGCGCACGGCCTTGATGACGCTAACCTTGTTGGCGCCAGCTTCGGTCAGAACGACGGTGAACTCGGTTTGCTCTTCAGCAGCGGCGGCAGCGCCACCAGCGGCGGGAGCAGCGACAGCGACAGCGGCGGCAGCAGCCGACACGCCGAACTTCTCTTCCATTTCCTTGATCAGCTCGGACAGCTCGAGCACGGTCATGCCAGCGATGGCGTCAAGGATTTCAGCTTTGTTAAGTGCCATTTTTCAGAACTCCAAATAATTTGGTAATGCCAGGGTTTGGGTGTCGCTCGGTCGTTCAGCGAATTCCGGACAGCAGGGCGATTAGGCCGCTGCCTTTTGGTCGCGCACAGCCGCGAGGCCACGGGCGAACTTGGTCGGAACTTCGTTGAGCGTACGCACGAATTGCGCGATGGGGGCTTGCATGGTGCCCAGCAGTTTCGACAGCAACTCTTCGCGCGAGGGCATGGTGGCCAGGGCCTTCACGCCGTCTTGGTTCAGCAGGCTGTTGGGCAGAGCGCCCGCCTTGATGACCAGCTTGTCGTTGCTTTTCGCGAAACCTGCGAGGACCTTGGCCGCCGAAACCGGATCAGCGCTGATGCCATAGATCAGCGGACCGGTCAGTTGCTCAGCCAACGGCTCGAAAGCCGTGCCGGCAACAGCACGACGGGCCAGCGAGTTCTTCAGAACACGCAGATACACGCCCGATTCACGCGCAGTTTTGCGCAGTACGGTGACAGAGGCGACGTCCAGACCACGGTACTCAGCGATAACAATCGATTGGGCCTTGGCGACTTCCGCCGAGACTTCCTCGATTACCACCGCTTTCTCTTGACGATTGAGACTCACGGTTTGAACACTCCATCAAAAGACGCCTGGGGCCTGAGCCTTGCGCGTCAACCGAATGCGGCGCCTGGTCGAGTTCTTCGTGTAAAGAAATCTTCCTGGGGACGCCGTCTACGCTGGATCCGAACCTTGCGGGCTTCGGGATTAAGCGGAGTGGTCCGGTACTGCTTGAACCACCCTGCTCCAGCGGTCTTTGACAGCAACATCCGGAGGAATCCGGATGCAGCCCAAAGTACGTTTACTGCTATCGGCTTAGTTGGCCGACAGCGAGGCAATTTCCACGCGCGCACCGCCGCCCATCGTGGACGAAACGGCCAGCTTGCGCAGGTAAATACCCTTGGCAGCTGCGGGACGAGCCTTTTGCAGGGCGTCGACCAGAGCGGCCAGGTTGGTTTGCAGCTGTTCCACGCCGAACGACGCGCGGCCGATCGTTGCGTGGATGATGCCAGCCTTGTCGGTACGGTACTGAACCTGACCGGCCTTGGCGTTCTTGACAGCGGTGGCGACGTCCGGGGTCACGGTGCCGACCTTCGGGTTCGGCATCAGGCCACGGGGGCCCAGGATCTGGCCCAGGGCACCCACGACACGCATCGTGTCGGGCGAGGCGATGACCACGTCGAAGTCCATTTGACCGGCCTTGATCTGGTCAGCCAGGTCGTCCAGGCCGACGATGTCGGCGCCAGCGGCCTTGGCGGCTTCAGCCTTGTCGCCTTGGGCGAACACGGCGACGCGGACCGACTTGCCGGTGCCGGCGGGCAGAACGACCGAGCCGCGGACCAGTTGGTCCGACTTCTTCGGGTCGATGCCGAGCTGCACGGCCACGTCAATGGATTCATTGAACTTGGCGACGGCGGTTTCCTTGACCAGGGTCAGGGCTTCAGCGACCGGGTACATCTTGGTACGGTCGATCTTCTGCGCAATGGCGGCGGCGCGCTTGGACAGTTTTGCCATGATTAGATCCCCTCAACCGTGATGCCCATGCTGCGGGCGCTGCCAGCGATCGTACGCACGGCGGCGTCCAGATCAGCGGCGGTCAGATCGGGGCCCTTGGCCTTGGCGATCTCTTCAGCTTGAGCGCGGGTCAGCGTGCCGACCTTGTCGGTATGCGGCTTGGACGAACCCTTTTGCACGCCGGCGGCCTTCTTGATGAGGACCGTCGCGGGCGGGGTCTTCATGATGAAGGTGAAGCTCTTGTCCGCGAAGGCGGTGATCACCACGGGAATCGGCAGACCAGGCTCCATGCCTTGGGTCTTGGCGTTGAACGCCTTGCAGAATTCCATGATGTTCAGGCCACGCTGACCCAGGGCCGGGCCAATCGGGGGGGAGGGGTTAGCCTTACCAGCCGGCACTTGCAGCTTGATAAAGCCGACGATCTTCTTCGCCATGCTTTGCTCCTTGCGGGTTATATCGCTCCTGGGCACTGAGGCCTGGGAGCTCCCCGGGGGTTGAAATTAGGTCTTTTCGACCTGACTGAAATCGAGTTCGACGGGCGTGGCGCGACCAAAAATGGTGACGGACACACGCACCTTGCTCTTTTCGTAGTTGACTTCTTCGACGTTGCCGTTGAAGTCCGCAAACGGACCTTCCTTGACCCGAACCATCTCGCCCACTTCGAACAGGATCTTGGGGCGGGGTTTCTCGACACCCTCTTCCATCTGGGAGAGGATCTTCTCGACTTCCTTTTCGGAAATCGGGGTCGGACGGTTGCCCGAGCCACCCAAAAAGCCGGTGACGCGGTTGGTGTTCTTGACCAGGTGCCACGTTTCGTCGGTCAGGTCCATTTCAACCAGGACATAACCGGGGAAAATGCGGCGCTCGGTGATCGACTTCTGGCCACCCTTGACCTCGACGACTTCCTCGGAGGGCACAAGAATGCGGCCAAACGACGTTTGCAGGCCCGCGCGCTCGATGCGCTCGTTCAGGGCCTTGTGTACGCTTTTTTCCATGCCGGAGTACACATGGACGACATACCAACGCTTACTCATTCGCCGTCCTTATTTCCAGCCCAACAGCAGGCCGTAGAGAATCCATTCGATGCCCTTGTCGAGCACCCACATGAAAAGGCCCATGACCGCCACAAACGCGAAAACGATACCCGTCATCTGGGTCGTTTCCTTGCGCGTGGGCCACGAGACACGCTTGACTTCGTTGTAGGACTCGCTGGCGAAGCTCAGGGTGCGGCGGCCGGGTTCGCTGAACCAGGCGATCACGGCTGCGATCACGAGACCGCCGACGAAAACGCCGACACGAGCAGGCATCGGTTGCGCGCTCAGCACGGAGAACCCGACGATGCCAGCAATAACGACAAGAACCGCCAGCCCGAGCTTGACCCGGTCGGCGGTACTGGTTACGGTTTCTACGCTGGTATTAGACATATTGCGACGCGAGCCGCCGTGAATGCGTAACTCGCGATGATCTCCCGCGGGTTTATCCTGGCGGTGGCAGGGGCAGTAGGAATCGAACCTACAACCTTCGGTTTTGGAGACCGACGCTCTGCCAATTGAGCTATGCCCCTAAAACACTACTGGCTTGCACTACACATTCACTGACTTCCCACCTGGCGCTACGCGCAAGGTTGCGGAACCAGACATCATACTACTTTTACGGCAAAGATGGATAGAGGGACTTTTCAGCCCGCTCTACCCATCCGGGTATTGCTTACTTCAGGATCTTGGCGACGACGCCGGCGCCGACGGTACGACCGCCTTCACGGATGGCGAAACGCAGGCCTTCTTCCATGGCGATCGGAGCCAACAGCTTGACCGTCATGGCCACGTTGTCGCCCGGCAGAACCATTTCCTTGTCGGCCGGCAGTTCGATCGTGCCCGTCACGTCCGTCGTGCGGAAGTAGAACTGGGGACGATAGCCCTGGAAGAACGGAGTGTGACGGCCGCCTTCTTCCTTGGACAGGATGTACACCTCGGACGTGAAGTCCGTGTGCGGGGTGATCGAGCCCGGCTTGGCCAGCACTTGGCCACGCTGGACGTCTTCACGCTTGGTGCCGCGCAGCAGGATGCCCACGTTGTCGCCGGCTTGACCTTGGTCCAGCAGCTTGCGGAACATTTCCACGCCGGTGCAAGTCGTCTTGACCGTCGGAACGATACCGACGATTTCGATTTCTTCGCCGACCTTGACGATGCCGCGTTCGATACGGCCGGTCACCACGGTGCCGCGACCCGAGATCGAGAACACGTCTTCAACCGGCATCAGGAACGTGCCGTCCACGGCGCGCTCGGGCGTCGGGATGTACGAATCCAGTGCTGCGGCCAGAGCCATGATGGCTTGCTCGCCCAGTTCGCCCTTGTCGCCTTCCAGCGCCAGCTTGGCCGAACCCTTCACGATCGGCGTGTCGTCGCCCGGGAAGTCGTACTTCGACAGCAGTTCGCGAACTTCCATTTCCACCAGCTCGAGCAGCTCGGCGTCGTCAACCATGTCAGCCTTGTTCAGGAAGACGATGATGTACGGCACGCCAACCTGGCGCGACAGCAGGATGTGTTCGCGGGTCTGCGGCATCGGGCCGTCAGCGGCCGACACCACCAGGATCGCGCCGTCCATTTGCGCCGCGCCCGTGATCATGTTCTTCACGTAGTCAGCGTGGCCCGGGCAGTCAACGTGCGCGTAGTGACGCGCTTCCGTTTCGTACTCGACGTGAGCCGTGTTGATCGTGATGCCGCGAGCCTTTTCTTCAGGAGTCGCATCGATCTGGTCGTAGCCCTTGGCTTCGCCACCGAACTTGTTCGACAGAACGGTCGTGATAGCGGCCGTCAACGTCGTTTTGCCGTGGTCAACGTGACCAATCGTACCCACGTTCACGTGCGGCTTGGTACGTTCAAACTTGCCTTTTGCCATGGCTGACTCCTGACCTGGATTGCGCTTCAGACTGAAGAAAAGAACTTCGAAATTTGTGGTGCCCATGGCGCGGATCGAACGCGCGACCTCTCCCTTACCAAGGGAGTGCTCTACCACTGAGCCACATGGGCATTTAAAAATCTTGGAGCGGGTGAAGGGAATCGAACCCTCGTCGTAAGCTTGGAAGGCTTCTGCTCTACCATTGAGCTACACCCGCGGCATACCCTTTCACCTTCTCTTTCCCAAACCTTTTCAATCCAAAGCCCTGGAAAACGTTGCAGCCTTCTTTGCGAAGGTCGTTCGGCTTTCCGGGCCTTACATTTTAAATCCAGGCCAACCGCGCCTGGATTTGGGTATGGGTCTCTGGTGGAGGAGGTTGGATTCGAACCAACGTAGGCGCAAGGCCAACAGATTTACAGTCTGCCCCCTTTAACCACTCGGGCACTCCTCCAGCGGAGAATTCGAGATTATGAACACTTTCAAATCCGCTGTCAAACGCTTCGGACGAAATATTCAAAATCCTTCTTCAACCCCCACTGCGTTTCCGCGCAGAGGGGGCGAAGCTTACAGGTTTCCGCGAATTGCTGCACGGAAAAGATCGGAATACTGCTCTGGCGTGTAGTTGACGGGGTTGCCGCCGGCCGAGGGATCCTCGGCCGCCATGCGCCCGACCCGCTCCGCCTGGGCATCGTCGATGCCAATTTCCGCCAGGGTGTGGGGAATGCCGAGCGTCTCGCGCAGGCTCAGCACCCAATCCAGCACCGCTCCCGGGCCAGGATCGGGCAGGCCCAGGTAACGCGCCAACGCTTCCAGGCGCGGCGCCACCGCATGCTGGTTGGCTTTCAGCACATAGGGCATGAGGATTGCGTTGAGCGTGCCGTGATGCGCGTCGTACAACGCGCCCAGCGGATGCGCCAGCGCATGCATGGCGCCCAGCCCGCGCTGGAAAGCCGTCGCGCCCATGCTGGAAGCCACCAGCATTTGCAGCCGCGCCTGCAGGTCCCCGCCATCGGCCACCGCCTGCGGCAGATATTCCTTCACCAGACGCATGCCTTCGATCGCGATGCCAGCCGCCATGGGATGGAAGAATGGCGAACAGTAGGCCTCCAGATTGTGCGACAGCGCGTCCATGCCGGTTGCCGCCGTGATCTTCGGCGGCAGGCCGACTGTCAGTTCCGGGTCCAGGATCACGACGGACGGCAGCATGCGCGCATGGAAGATGATGCGCTTGACCTCGGCGGCCTCGTCGGTGATGACGGACGCGCGCCCTACCTCCGAACCCGTGCCCGCGGTGGTCGGCACCGCCACCACTGGCGCCATGCCTGCCACATCGACCCGCAGGTAGTTATCGCCAATGTCCTCGAAATCCCACAAGGGCCGCGCCTGTCCCGCCATCAGTGCGATTGCCTTGGCAGCGTCCAGCGCGGAACCTCCGCCGAATGCAATCACGCCATCGTGGCTGCCTTGTTTGTATGCGCGCACGCCATCGTCGACGTTGCGGCCCGTGGGGTTGCCTTTTATTTCGTGGAACAGGCCGCACTCCAGGCCGGCGTCACCGCATGCGCGCAGCACGTCCGCGACCATGGGCAAGGCGGCCAGCCCGGGATCCGTCACCAGCAACGGACGCGTCATGCCAAGCCCGCGGCACAGTTCCGGCAGTTCCTTGATGCGGCCGGGGCCGGCCTTGATGGCGGTGGGATAGTTCCAATTTACGCTGGGCAGAGTCATGGCTGGTTTCCTGATGGCGTCCTGTCAGACGCTGCGCAGATGAAAGGATTTGGCTTGCGTCAGTTGTTCGTAGCCGACCGCAGACAAGGACACGCCGCGGCCGGAGTTCTTCACGCCGGTCCACGCCAGCGCGGGATCCAGATAGTCGCAGCGGTTCATGAAGAACGTTCCGGTGCGAACCTGTCCGCCGATATGCAACGCGGCCTCCTGATCCTGAGTGAAGACCGCCGCCGTCAGCCCATAAGGACTGTCGTTCATCAGGCCGATGGCTTCCTCATCACTGTCCACCGGCATGATGCCGACCGCAGGCCCAAAGCATTCGTCGTTCATGATGCGCATGCGGTGATCGACCTGTGTCAGCAACGCTGGCGCAACATAAGGCGAGCCTATGCTCGCTTCCTTGAAATGTGAGCTATCCATCATATTTCTGGCGCCGGCCGACACCGCTTCATCGATTATTCCGCGTATCTCGGCGGCGGCCTTCGCACGCACTACGGGACCCAACGTGGTATCGGCGTGCAGCGGATTCCCCAGGACATAGCTGCGCGTCAGTTCGGCGGCGCGCTCGACGAATTCGTCGTACCGCGCACGCGCCACGTAGATGCGCTGGATGCCGCAGCAGGACTGGCCCGAATTGAAGAACGCGCCGTCCACCAGGGTTTCGACCGCGTGATCGATCTTCGCGTCTGCCCGCACATAGGCCGGATCATTGCCGCCGAGTTCCAGGCCTGCGCCTATGAAACGCCCGGCCGCGCTCTCTTCCACGGCATGCCCGCCGCGCACGGAGCCGGTGAACGAGACATAGCCGATCTCCGGTGCGCGGATCAGCCGATGCACGATGTCGTGGTTGGCATGCAGATACTGGAACACGCCCTTGGGCGCCCCCGCCTCGCGGAACGCGCGGTCGATCAGTTCGGCGCACAAGGGCGTCTGGTCGGAATGCTTGAGGATGACGGTGTTGCCCGCCATCAGCGCAGGCACGATGCTGTTCACCGCCGTCAACAAAGGGTAGTTCCATGGCGCTATCGTCAACGCTACGCCTATCGGTTCGCGGCTGATGAAGCGAGTGAAGCCGGTTTGTTCCGGAACCTGGATGGGTGCCAGCGCATCGCCAGCGATCGCGATCATGTGGCGCGCGCGCGCCTCGAAGCCTGCTACCTCGCCCGGCGTGTAGCGCAACGGACGCCCCATCTGGATGGTAATGGCGCGCGCGACCTCTTCCTTCGCGGCGACGAAGCGATCGACTGCCGCCGACACGATGCGTCCCCGCCCCTCCACGCCCAGCGCCTGCCACGCGGCTTGCGCGGCTTGGGCGTCGGCAAGCGCCTGCGCGATCTGCGCCTCGCTGGCATAGGGACGGCGCACAACCTCGCGCCCGTCGATGGGACTGATGGTAATAAGTTCCTGAGTCATGTCTGCCCTGCGCAAGCGGTTTGGTTTGAATTCAGATGATTTCGAAGTAGCGCGCCAGTTCCCAGTCGGTCACGTGGCGCCGGAACTGCCGTTCTTCCCATTCGCGCGTGGCCGCGTAGTGCTCGACGAAGGCGTCGCCGAACAGATGGCGCGCGGCTTCGGATTCGCGCAGCCGCTGCGCGGCTTCCCACAAGGTGGTGGGCAGGCGCAGATGCGCTGGAAACTGCTGCGTGTAGGCATTGCCTTGCACCATGGGCTCGGGCGTCAACCCTTGTTCGATGCCATATAGCCCCGAAGCCAGGGCGGCGGACAAGGCCAGATAGGGATTGGCGTCGGCCGATCCGATGCGCACCTCGACGCGCTGCGACTTGTCGCTGCCCGGAATCAGCCGCAGCGCGGTGGTGCGGTTCTCCATGCCCCAGGTAGCGTCCAGCGGCGCCCAATATCCGGGCACCAGGCGCGAATAGCTGTTGATGGTTTGCGCGTACAGGGCCATGAACTCCGGCAGATAGCGCTGCACGCCAGCCATGAAGGAGGCTTGCGTAGCGCTCATGCCATGCGGCCGCGATTCGTCGTAGAAGGCAGAACGGTTGGTCTTGTGGTCACGCAGCGACAGATGGATGTGGCCGCTTTGGCCCGGATGATCGTGCGACCACTTCGCCATGAAGGTCGCCATCAGCCCGTTCTGCTGCGCCAGCGCCTTGGTGAAGGTCTTGAACAGAAAGGCCTTGTCGCCCGCGGCAGCTGCCAGGTCCACCGCCAGGGCCGCTTCCAGCACGCCGGGTCCCGTCTCGGTGTGCAGCCCCTCGATAGGCATGTCCATGCGTTCGCACATGTCCAGCAGCTTGCGGTAGAAGTCGCCTTCGACGGTGCTGCGCAGCACGGAGTAGCCGAAATTTCCTGGGGTCCAGTTCTCCATGTTGCGATAGTTCTTGGCGCGCACGGAGTGCGGCGTCTCGCGGAACATGAAGAATTCGTACTCGAGCGCGGCGTAGACGTCGTAGCCCATGCCCGCGGCGCGGTCCAGGGTGCGGTGCAGCAGCCGCCGCGGACAGATGGCGCCGGCGTCGCCCTCGAATTCCGCCAGGAACAGCAGCATGTCTTCGCCGCCCGGCCCCTGTTCCAGCGGCAGCCGGCGGCCGCTTTGCGGGATGATCCTGAGCTTGGCATCGGGATAGGCCGTGTGCCACCCGGTGTACTTGGTGTTGTCGTAGAGCTGGTCGTCCAGATCCCAGCCGAACACCACGTCGCAGAACGCCAGCCCCGAGCGCAGCGCGCCCAGGAATTTGTCGCGCCGCAAGTATTTTCCCAGCATGACGCCGTCGACGTCGGACAAGCCTACCTTGATGTGCGAGAGCTGGCTGGCTTGCACCAGCCGCTCCGCGTCTTCCACCGTTGCTACCCCTAGTGCATGCATGCTCTTTCACCTTGTGGCTGAAGCGTTGCGTTGAACTGCGGGCGGGCGACGCGGCGTTCAGGTCATGGCCGCCCCCAGCACCCGCATCGCCTGGCGATGCAACTGCGGCGTGGCGGCCGCGACGACGCGGCCCTGCGATTCGAGGCTGAGCGGCTGCCCCGACCAATCGGTAATGACGCCGCCAGCCCCTTCGATCACGGGCATCAGCGCCAGATAGTCATACGGCTGCAGGCCGGACTCGACCACCAGGTCGACGTGCCCGCTGGCCAGCAGGCCGTAGCTATAGCAATCGCCGCCGTAGCGGCGCATGCGCGCGGCCTGCGTCAGCGCCTCGAAAGCGGCCAGTTCCGCGCCGACAAAGATGTCGGGAGAGGTGGCGTACAAAATGGCCTGCCGCAGCTCGGTACAGGCGCTGGCGCGGCAGACAACGCCGTTCAGCTGCGCGGCTGCACCGGCCGCGCCGATCCAGCGTTCGTCCAGCATGGGGATGTCGATCACGCCCAGCACGGACTTGCCCCGGTGCAGCAGCGCCAGCAAGGTGCCCCACAGCGGGTTGCCGGAAATGAAGGCGCGCGTGCCGTCGATGGGATCCAGCGACCACACGAACTCGGCTTCGGCGTGCGAGGCGCCGAACTCTTCACCAAAGATGCCGTGGTCGGGATAGTGCTGGGCGATGGCCTCGCGCAAGGCGGCCTCGACCTCCTTGTCCGCCTGCGTGACCGGGCTTGCGTCGGCCTTGGTGTCGACGTCCAGCGGGTGCCGGAACCATTTGCGCGACAAGGGGCGCACACGGTCCGCCAGCGTCTGGGCGAACGAGGAGTACGCGGCCAGCTGCTGCGCGGATAACGGCGGTGAAGTTTGCATCGATGAGCTCCAGGCGTGGCGCGGGAGGATGCGCCTACGCCAAAAAAACCCTTGAATACAGGTTTTTCCAGTCTAGACACGTTGCCACAAATTTGCAAACATACATAAAACTGCAACCTGCCGGATGGGTTGCAGAAGACTGCCCGCCTACGTAGCTCGCCACCGTTGCCGTGTATTCCAACCGGAGTCCCATCATGCAATGTATGAAGAAGCTTGGCCTTGTGGTTGCAGTAATTTCCCTAGGTTGGACGCAGGCCCATGCCGGCGCCATCACCGTCTACACCGCCCTCGAAGAAGACGAGATCGCGGCCTACCTGAAGGCCGCCAACGCCGCCATGCCCGATGTGAAGGTCAATGTGCTGCGGCTGTCCACCGGCGACCTGGGCGCCCGCCTGATCGCCGAGGCCTCCAACCCACAGCAGGACGTGATCTGGGGCTTCGCCGTCAGCAACATGCTGGACCCGCGCCTGCAGAACCTGCTCGAGCCGTACGCGGCCAAGGGCATGGACGCCCTGCCCGCCCAGTACAAGGGCGCCGACCAGAAGTGGTTCGCGGCCACCGGCTATGTCGCCGCATTCTGTGTCAACACGGACAGGCTCAAGTCCAAGAACCTGCCCATGCCCACGTCCTGGGAAGACCTGACCAAGCCGGTCTACAAGGGCGAAATCGTTATCCCCAGCCCCGCGGCCTCCGGCACCGGCTATCTGCAGATCGTCGCGCTGCTGCAGGGCATGGGCAAGGAAAAGGGCTGGGCGCTGCTCAAGGACCTGGACAAGAACGTGGCGCAATACACGCCGTCCGGCTCGCGTCCCTGCAAAATGGCGCGTGCCGGCGAGTACGCCATCGGCGTGTCCTTCGCCTTCCCCGCCATGCAGTCCATCGAGGAAGGCTTTCCCATCAAGATGGTGATTCCGTCCAAATGGGTGGGCTACGAGCTGGAAGCCTCGGGCCTGATGAAGACGGCCAAGAATCCCGCCGACGCCAAGCGCTTCCTCGACTGGACGCTGTCGGCACAAGCGGGCGGCCTGTACAGCAAGTACAAGGAACTGGTGACCATCCCCGGCGCCACGCCCAACAAGGCCGCCGAGGCCGCGGGCCTGCCCAAGGACCTGACCGCCGTGCTGTATCCCGTGGACTTCCCCAAGTCAGCCGCGGAACGGGACGCCACCATCAAGACCTGGCAGGAAACCATCAAGCGTTGATGGGCCGGCGGCCGGTGGCAAGCCGGCCGCCGCCCGTCCTGGAGACGCCATGTATCTGGAATTGCGCGGGATACGCAAGACGTTCGATGCGTCGGTAGCGCTGCAAGACATCGACCTGTCCGTGGGCGAGCATGAATTCGTCTGCCTGCTCGGCCCCAGCGGCTGTGGCAAAACCACTTTGCTGCGCATCGTGGCGGGCCTGCTGCCATTCGACCGCGGCACCATCACGCTGGGCGGACGTGACCTGAGCGCGCTGCCTGCGCGCAAGCGCGGCTTCGGCATCGTGTTCCAGTCGTATTCCCTGTTCCCCAACATGACCGTGGCGGAAAACGTGGGCTACGGCCTGCGCATCCGCGGCGAGCCGCGCGACCGCATCGCCACGCGCGTGAAAGAACTGCTGGCACTGATCAAACTGCCCGACTATGCCGAACGCTACCCGCACCAGCTGTCGGGCGGCCAGCAGCAGCGCGTAGCGCTGGCGCGCGCGCTGGCGGTGGATCCGGCGCTGATCCTGCTGGACGAGCCGCTCTCCGCGCTGGATGCGCGCGTGCGCACCGACATGCGCGCCGAGATCCACGAGGTGCAGCGGCGCCTGAAGATCCCCACCGTGATGGTGACGCACGATCAGGAGGAAGCGCTGACGCTGGCCGACAAGATCGTCTGCATGAACGATGGACGCATCGAACAGGTGGGCTCGCCTTCCGACCTGTATCTGCGGCCGCGCACGCGCTTCGTGGCGAACTTCGTGGGGCTGAGCAATCTGCTGCCCACCGACTGGGTGCGCGAAGCCATGCCCCAGCTGCTGGCGACGCGGCCCGAGGGAGCCAGCGAACGCTACGAGGCCTGCTTGCGGCCGGAAAGCCTGCGCATCGCCGCGGATGAGCAAGGCCCGGGTCGTGTGCAAGACATGACCTTCATGGGCAATCTCACCCGCTTGCGGGTCGCCTGGCAGGGGCGCGAACTTCTGGTGGAACAGCATGGCGCCGCCGGCCTGTCGCGCGGCGCCCCCGTGCGCCTGGACATGGAGCCGGGCCAATGTGCCTGGGTCAGCGTATGACGGACCGCAGCATGCGAACCGGAGCCGCCGCTTGAGCGCCGCCCACGCCAGCACGGCCATCGCGGCGCCCGCCGGCCGCGCGCCCTGGTCGGCGGACCGCGTATTGTTGTGGACCTGCGTCGGCATCCCCCTGGCGGGCCTGGCGCTGTTCTTCCTCTATCCGCTGGCTACCGTCGCCTGGCGTAGCCTGGTCGAAAAAGACGGCTCGGTCGGCCTGGGCAACTATGCCGAGGTCTTCGCCACTCGCGGCGTCCTCACCGCCACGCTCAACAGCCTGGTCATGAGCGCCGCCACCACGGTGGTCAGCATCACGCTGGGCTTCGCCATCGCCTATGGCCTGGACCGCAGCTGCATGCGCGGCAAGGCCGCCGTGCGGCTGGCGCTGGTGCTGCCGCTGCTGGCGCCGTCGCTGGTGCAGGGCCTGGGGCTCATCTTCCTGCTGGGACGCAATGGGCTGGTGCACCGCTGGACCGGCTGGGAAATCGACATCTACGGCTTCTGGGGCCTGTTGATCTCCAACGTGTTCTACGCCCTGCCCCAGGCCGTGCTGATCCTGCAGGCGGCCTTGCGCAACATGGACGCGCGCTACTACGACGCGGCCGAAGTCATGGGCGCCTCCAGCGCGCGCCAGTTTTTCGACATCACCCTGCCCAACTGCAAATTCGGCCTGCTGAGCGCGGCATTCGTAGTGTTCGTCATCACCATTACCGATTTCGGCAACGCCGCCGTGATCGGCGGCAACTACCGGGTACTGGCCACCGAGATCTACAGCCAGGTATCCGGGCAGATGAACTTCGGCATGGGCTCCGTGGTCGGCATCCTGCTGCTGCTGCCCTCGCTGATATCGGTGCAGATCGAGCGCGTCGCCTCGCAGCGCCAGTTCGGCTCGGCCTCGCCCAGCGGCCTGCGGGTCTCACCGCAGCCGGCCCCCGGGCGCGACGCGGCGTTTACCGCCGGTGTGCTGCTTGCGTGCGGCACGATCATCCTGACGGTGGCCACGGTGATCTTCGCCAGCTTCATGCGGCTGTGGCCGTACCGCATGGAATGGACGCTGAAGCATTACGACATCACCGTCAGCGGCGGCTACACGCCGCTCTGGACGTCCCTGTACCTCTCACTGGCGGCGGCGGGCGGCGGCGTACTGCTGCTGTTCTTCCTGAGCTTCGGCGTATGCCGGATTCCGCGCGCATGGGCCAAGCTGGTGTACCTGGTGTCGGTACTGCCGGTAGGCGTTCCGGGCCTGGTGCTGGGCCTGTCGTACATCTTTGCCTTCAACGCCCCTGGTACGCCCCTGTATGCGCTGTATGGCAGCGCCGCACTGATCGCCTTGTGCAACTTCTACCACTACCACACGCAAGGCTTCCTGACGATGATGACCGGCATGCGCGCGGTGCCGCAGGCACTGGAGGAAGCAGTCAGCTGCCTGGGCGGCGGCACGCTGCGGGTGCTGCGCGACGCGGTGCTGCCGCTGATCGGCCCGACCGTGCTGGGCGTGTTCTTCTTTCTGTTCATGCGGTCCATGGTGACCCTGTCGGCGGTGATCTTCCTGGTCACGCCTTCCGTCAGCGTGGCGCCGGTTTCTGTCCTGCGTCTGGACGAAGCCGGCTTCGTCTCGCAGGCCGCGGCCTATTCAACCCTTATCATGCTGGTCGTGGGAGGGTCCCTGCTGGCATTGCGCGCGCTGATCGCCGCGGCCGCACGGCGCCGGACATAGATTAGGAAGCATCGGACATGTGGCAAGAAGAGCGGTATCAGAGAATCCGCGCCCTGCTGTCTTCATTGCAGCAGGTATCGACCGACCGTATCGTCGGCGAACTGGGGGTCTCGCGGGAAACGGTCAGGCGTGACCTGCTCGAACTCGAGGCCATGGGGGAATTGCGCCGGGTGCACGGCGGCGCCGTGCCGGTGCACAGCGAACCGCCCATCGCGGAACGCGTGCACACCCGCGTCAAGTACAAGCGCGCCATCGCGCGCGCGGCGGCAGGCCTGGTATCCAGCGGCCAGACCCTGTTCCTGGACGCCGGCAGCACCACCAGCGTGCTGGCCGACGAACTGGCCAAATTGTCGGGGCTGACCGTCATTACCAATTCGTTCGACGTGGCCTTGAAAGTGGGCACGGCCGGCAACGGCGCCAACCAGCTGATCATGCTGGGCGGATCCGTGGGCGGCCCGGTATGCGCCACGGCCGGCGACATCACGATCGCCGAGATCCATCGCTATCGCGCCGACCTGGCGCTGCTGTCGCCGGTGGGCGTGGACGCCGAATTCGGCGCCACCAACTACGACCTGCGCGAGGCCGAGGTGGCGCGCGCCATGGCGGCCAACGCCAAGCAGCTGGTGCTGTTGGCCGATTTCAGCAAGATCGGCCTGTGCAGCCGCGTGTCCTATTGCAGCGCGGACCGCATCGACCATCTGGTCACCAACACCAGCGCGCAGAAGTCGCCCGCCTACGCCGCCTTGAAGTCCGCGGTCGGCAAGGTCGTGGCGGTGTAGCGCTAGCCCGCCGCGTCAGTCCAGCGACACGCCGGCAGTCTTCACCATGTCGGCCCAATACACGGTGTCCTCCTGCAGCCGCGTCTTGAACGCAGCAGGCTGGCTGCCCACCGCCCAGCTGCCGCCGCTGTTGATCTTGGCGATCACGGCGGGCGATTTCATTGCCTGCGCCACGGCTTGCGCCAGGTAGGCAATGCGCTCGGGCGGCGTACCGGCGGGCGCGAACAGTCCGTACCAATCGTCGGCGGTAATGCCCTCCATGCCCGCCTGCTTGAGCGTGGGCGCCCCCTTGAAAATGCCGATGCTGTTCTCGTGGCTGAGCGCCAGGATGCGCAGCTTGCCGGCGGCGACCATGGGTTCGGCCGACGCGGGCGAAGTTATCAACATATCCACCGTGCCGCCCATCAGGTCGGTGATGGCGGGTGCCGCGCCCCGGTACGGCACGTGCACCAGTTTCACGCCGGCCTTCTGCGACAGCAGCGCCCCCATCAGATGGCTCATGGTGCCGTTGCCAGGGGTCGCGTAGGTCACCACGCCGGGCTGCTTGCGCGCGGCTTCCAGATAGTCGTTCAGGGTCCGGTAGGGGCTTTCGCTGCGGGCCACCAGCACCAACGGCGCGGAGGTGATCTGCGAGATGGGCATGAAGTCCTTCACCGGATCAAAGCCCACGTTCTTGTACAAACGCGGATTGACCGCCATCACGCTGGTCTGCGACATCACCAGGGTGTAGCCGTCGGGCTTGGCACGCGCCACCTGCGCCGTGCCGACGTTGCCGCCCGCGCCCGAGCGGTTTTCCACCACCACGCTCTGGCCCGTGATGGCGCCCAGTTCCTGCGCGAGCAGACGCGCGACGCCGTCATTGCCCCCGCCCGGCGGAAATGGCGACACGACCGTGATGGCCTGCTTGGGATAGTCCGGCAAAGGCGCGGGCGCCTGGGCGTGGACAACAGTCCCCCACAGCAGGCCAGCCAGGGCCGCGGCGGCGGCCTTGCGTACGTGCGATGCATGGTGCTTCATCTGGAATTCCCCTTGTGATTGGCAGCCGGATACTCGGCCGTCCTTTGCATTCCGGTTCGGCGTGAACCGTCCGCACCCCGGCCATGAAGGCCGGGGCGTACTTTTCGGATTGATGCGTCTGCTGTGCCGCCGGACCGGATCAGGCCTGCGCGGCGGTTCCGGTATCAGCCGGCCGGAAAGCGGTAGCCCGCCAATTCGCGTTCATCGATCTGCTTGACCAGGTTGGTCTCCCAGGCCAGGTACTGGCGCGCGGCGGCCTTGTTGCCGTCGTGGCGGTCATGCACGAAAAACAGATAGTCGATGCAGTCGGCGTCGGCGGGCTCGGCCGGCGCGGACGCCAATGCGATGCCCTGCGCGCGCCAGCTGGCGGGATCGCCGGTGTTGCCCCGGATGTCGCTCACGCCCTGCGCCCGCAGGTCTTGCGCAGCCCACGCAGCCAGGGCCGCGTCCTCGGCCAGCAGCACCACGGGACGTGCCGCGTCCAAGCGCAGGCTGGCCAGGCGCGGACGGATCGACCAGCGCGCGCCGGAGATATGGTCGGCGCGATAGCGCATGCTGGGACGCAGGTCGACCAGTTGCGCACCTTGCGCAAGCGCAGCGGCAAGCTGCGCATCGGTCATCAGGGGCAATTGCGGCACCGGCGCTTTTTCCACAGGGTTGTCCAGGCTTGCGTGCACGCCTTCGCGCAGCACGCTGGCATCCCAGCCCATCTGCCTCAGCCAGCTAGCGACCACCGGCGCGCGCACGCCCTCGGCGTCGAACACCACGATGCGCGCGCCCCGCACGGCCAGGTACTGGTCCGTGGCCTGGATCAGCTGACCGCCAGGCGTATGCTGCGCGCCGGGCAAGGAACCTTGCGCGTACTCTTCGGCGCCGCGCACATCGCACAGGAAGGTGCTGCGGGTCTTGTCGCGCAACCACCCCTGTACCTCTTCGGCACTCACCATGGGCACGCCATGGCTTTCGGCCAATAGCAAGGAACGCTGCGCCAGCGCGGGCAGGTCCTGCGCCGCGACACCGTCGTCGTAGCGGCGGCGCGCACCGTGTTCCAGCTGCAGGTCTTCCAGGTACCAGCCCTGGGTGCCGTTCTCCAGCGCGTAAACCGGATTCGGCACGCCCAGGTTGATCAGCGTCTGCGCCCCGATGATGCTGCGCGTGCGGCCGGCGCAGTTCACCACGATGGTGGTCTGTGGATTGCTCGCCAGCGCGTGGGCGCGCAGCGCCAGTTCGCCGTTGGGGCAGCAGATGCCGCCGGGGATGCTCATCTTCTGATACTCGGCGTAAGGCCGGCCATCCAGCACGATGAGGTCGTCGCCGCGGCGCTGGCGCTCGGCCAGATCGCGCGCGCCGATACGGGGGGTGTGGAAAACTTCTTCGGCCAATTCGCCGAAGGTTTTGCTGGGCACGTTCACGCCGGCGAACACGGCATAGCCGTCGCGCTGCCATTGCGCGATACCGCCAGCCAGGCGGCGCACGTTGCGGTATCCCAGCGCGCCCAAAGCCTGCGCGGCGCGCGCCGCCGTGTCGTCGGCGCCGCCCTCGTCGTAGATGGCAATCCGCACATCGCGCCGCGGCGCCAGGCGCACGATATCCACTTCCAGCCGACTGTAGGGCACGGGCGCGGCGTAAAAGAGATGCCCCTCGCCATACTGGCCGTGCTCGCGCACGTCCAGCAGCGCGATCTCCGCCCCGTCATGCAACCATTGCTTGAGCGTGTGCGGATCGACGTCGGCGACGAGCTGGTCTTGGGTGGGATGCATCATGGTGTTCAGAGAGGACGGAAAGAGTTGGGATAGCGCTTGCTCAAGATCGGCAATGAGGTCGTCGGGGTCTTCCAGGCCCACATGCAGACGCAGCATGACGCCACGTGGCGTGGAATCCGGCAGGGATCGCGCGGCACGCAGATTGACGGGGATCACCAGGCTTTCGAAGCCGCCCCACGATGCGCCTATGCCGAACAGCCGCAGGCTGTTGATAAGTCGCTCGACGTCGTCCATGCCGACCGCGTCGGCAAATTCCACCGTCAAGAGACCATTCGCGCCGCTGCAATCGCGCAGCCACAACGCATGGGAAGGATCGCCCGGCAAGGCCGGGCAAAGGACATGCGCCACTTCCGGGCGGCCCAACAGAAAATCGGCCACGCGCAGAGCGCTGCGGGCGTGCTGCGCCATGCGCAATGGCAGCGTGCGCATGCCGCGCAGCACCAGGTAGGCGTCATCGGCGCCGACGGTCTGCCCCAGATCCACGGTGGCGCGCTCCAGCGGATTCCAGGCGTGCGCATTGGAGATCACCGCGCCCATCATCACGTCGGCATGCCCGCCCAGGTACTTGGTGGCCGCGAGGATCGAGATGTCGGCGCCCAGCGTGAGCGGTTTGTGCACCAAGCCGGAGGCCCAGGTGTTATCCACAGCCAACCAGCAATCATGCGCGTGGGCCAGCGCGGCCAGTGCCGGCAGATCCGGCATCTCGTAGGTCAGCGAGCCCGGCGACTCCGCATAGATCATGCGGGTTTCAGGACGGATGAGCGCCTCGATGCCCGCGCCGTCCGGCCGGTAGTACGTGTACGCAATCCCCATGCGCGATAGATGTTCCGCGCAGAAGCGGCGCACCGGTTCATACACCGCATCCGTGATCAGCACGTGGTCGCCCGCGCGCAGATAGGCCAGCAGCACCGTGGCGATGGCGGCCTGCCCGGTGGGATACAGCTTGGCGCGATAGCCCTCTTCCAGTTCCACCAAGGCGTCTTCCAGCGCGTGCGTGCTATCGGTGCCGCGCGCGCCATAGGACGGCAGGCGCTCCTGCTCGCGGCGGCTGCGCGTATCGCGCCAAGCCTGCACGCTGTCGAAGACGTAGGTGCTGGCGCGCGTGACCGGCGTATTGACCCAGCCAAGATGTGGGCGACCGGCGCGCAGCAGGCGCGTGGCGGACCGATAGGGCTTGTCCATGTCAGCGGCGGGTTTGCACGCCGATCGGCATGACTTTGCAGGTACCGGCGTCCAGATCGAACGCCAGGCGTTCGGTCAGCGTTTCCAGCGCGCGGCCGTACATGTGCAGATGGCGGATGACGCTGTCGCCCTGGATCTCCACGGCGTGGATATCGTCCGGCATCAGTGCGATGCCCGCGCCGGGACCGACCACCACGGTGCCGGTCTTTTCCAGGCGGCCCACGCCGGGCACGGAACCGTCGTCGCTGCGGTCGTAGACGTAGTTGTATTCCACGCCTTCCACGGCCGCGATACAGGCCCAGGTGGTGTGGTTGTGCGGGACGATCTGCTTGCCGGGGCGCATGACGTTCAGATAGAGCGCATAGCTCTTGTCGGCGTCTTCGGCGATCAGGTAGCGGGCCTGGCGCTCACCGTCTTCCGGCGCGGGATAGCGGTCGGCGGCCCACCAGTCGGTATGGCTGGCCAGGCCGACCAACTCATCCAGCACGGTCTGGAGGCTGTCGCGGTTCAGCCCCTTATTTCCTACAGTTTTTTTAATATTTCCGATGGCGCTGGCGATGCCAGCCTGATGAGGATGTGCGGTGCTCACTTTCGATTTTCCCTATTTTCATGAGTTATGGAATTGACTGTATCCGTCCTCCTCCCGTGGAACAATTTAAATTGCCTTAAGATTCCATTAGCATCTCTAATACTTTCTAGACCACCATGCGCAACCTGGATCTGGACCTGCTCCGCACCCTGACCGCCATCGCCCGGCACGAGACCTTCTCGGAAGCCGCCAATCGGCTGCATAAGACGCAATCGGCCGTGACGCAGCAGATGCAGCGGCTGGAGTCACTCATCGGCCAGCCTCTGTTCGAGAAACAGGGCCGCAACAAAGTGCTGTCGTCGCACGGACGCCGCCTGGTGGAGTACGCCCGCCACATGCTGGCCATCAACGACGAGGCGCTGCGCGCCTTGCAAGACGGGCCGTTGGAAGGCGATCTGCGGTTGGGCGCGCCGCTGGACGTGGCGGACTCCATCCTGCCGACGCTGCTGACGCACATCGCGCGTGCGGCGCCGCGCGTGAAGCTGGAAATCCGCACGGACCGCAGCCCCTTCCTGATGGATGCCCTGCGCGCCGGCGAGCTTGACCTGACGATATCCACACGCTTCGATCAGGACTTCGAGGGCGTGGCGCTGCGCACCTCGCCCACGGTTTGGCTGGCCTCCGCCGACTACGTGCACGACATGCATGCGCCGGTGCCGTTGGTGCTGGCCGACGAGCCCAGCATCTTCCGCCGGCTGGCGCTCACGGCCCTGGAACAGGCGCGCGTGCGCTGGCACACCAACTATGTGGCGCCGACTCTGGTGGGGATAAAGGCCGCCTTGCGCGCCGGACTGGGTGTCACGGCCCGCAGCGTGGAACTACTGGGGCCGGAGATGCGCGTGTTGGGCGAAAAGGAAGGGCTGCCGCCCCTGCCCGACGTAACGTACTTCCTGTGGATAAGGCCGGACCTGATCAATCCGCTGACGCGGCAGGTCTACGACATGCTCAGGACCAGCCTGGGACTGGCGCAGCAGGAGAATGCGGCGGTCCAGCCGCCGCGCATCAATAGCGGTCGAACAGATCCTGCAGGGCCGCCGGATCGCGCGTGATCGAAAGGCCCAGCATCAGCAGGATGCGGGCCTTCTGGGGATTCAGGTCGCGCGCGGCAACGAATCCCAGGCGAGCGTCATCGAGTTCGACATCGCGCGCGACAAAGCCGCTGCCCGTGCGGCTGGAGCGCACCACCGCCACGCCGCTGGCCGCGGCGCGGCTCAGGCCTTCGATGGCCAGGTCGGTGGCATTGCCGTCGCCCACACCAGCGAGCACGATGCCGTCTGCGGCATCAGCGAGAAAATCGATCAGGTCTGCCTGCAGGTTGGCGTGAGCGTAGACGACATCCACGCGGGGCCAGCCGGCTTTTTCAAGCAATGCGAGTGAAAACTCGCTTTCCACGGTATGCGTGGTGGTGTTGCGCGAATAGAAGAACGGTGCGCCGCCATGCATGACACCCGCGCGGCCGCGATTGGGCGAGGTGAACGCGCACAGGCCGGCGCTGGCGATCTTCTGGATTTCGCGGGCGTAGTGCACGTCTTCATTCATGACGACGAGCGGTCCGCGGCCGCGCGCCTCGGGATGGCGCGCCAGCGCCACCGCGTTGTACAGATTGGCCGGACCTTCGGCGCCCAGCGCGGTGGCGGGACGCATGGCCCCCACCAGCACCACGGGCTTGTCGTGGCGTATGACCAGGCTCAGGAAGTACGCCGTTTCCTCAAGCGTATCCGTGCCATGCGTGATGACAATACCCGCCACCGAGGCATCGCGGCACAATGCGTCCACGCGCTCGGCCAGCGCGCGCCACACGGCGTGCGTCATGTTCTGGCTGCCGACGTTGGCGACCTGCTCGGCGCGGATCTCGGCGATGCCAGCCAGCTGCGGCACGGCGGCCAGCAAGTCGTTAACAGAAAACGAGCCCGCCTTGTAGCCGGCCGAAGTCGCGTCGACCTGGGCGCCGGCGATCGTGCCGCCCGTCGCCAGTACCGCAATGACGGGCAGCGCGCGCTCAGGCATCCACCACTCCGGACAGGCCCTGGCGCTCGAGCAGGGAGTTCAGGTGTTCCCAGCCGTGAAAGTCGATGACGATCTGACCCTTTTCCTTGGCGCCCACTTTCAGCGCAACGCGCGTGCCCAAATGGTCGGATAGGGCTTCTTCCAGGCGCGTCAGGTCGCGCGATGCGCCATTGGCCTTCTTCCTGGGTGCGTTGGACGACTCGGCTTCCTTGGCGGTCTTGGCGACCAGCTTTTCGGCTTCGCGCACCGACAGGCGGCGGGCAATGATCTGGTTGGCCAGCTGGATCTGCGTGGCGGCATCCACGGCGAGCAGTGCGCGCGCATGGCCCATGTCCACATCGCCCGCCAACAGCATGGTCTGCACGGCCGCGGCCAGGTTCAAGAGGCGCAGCAGGTTGCTGGTAGCCGAGCGCGAGCGGCCGATCGCTTGCGCGGCCTGTTCATGCGTCAGGCCGAATTCGTCCAGCAGCCGGCGCACGCCCTGCGCTTCTTCCAGCGGATTCAGGTCTTCGCGCTGGATATTTTCGATCAGCGCCATGACGGCCGCGTTCTCGTCGGCCACTTCGCGCACCAGCACCGGTACTTCCTTCAGGCCGGCGAGCTGGGCCGCGCGGAACCGGCGTTCGCCGGCGATGATTTCATAGTGGCCGGGCGCGACCTCGCCCAGGGCGCGCACAAGAATGGGTTGCATGATGCCTTGTGTGCGGATCGATTCGGCCAATTCGCCCAACGCGCCCTCGTCCATGCGCGTGCGCGGCTGATACTTGCCGGCGCGCATCTTCGAGACGGGCAAGGTGGACGGCGGACCCTCGGGCTTGGCGGCGGCAGCAGCCTTGCCGATGTTCTCGATGGCAGGCGCGTCGGCGCCGAGCAAGGCGTCCAGTCCGCGGCCCAATCCCTTGGGTTTCTTGGTGGCCATAATTAAATCCTCTTTCCTTCTGTTTTTGTATCCCGAGCCAGGCTCAGGCGTCCGCCTGCTCGGCGGGCAGGCGGTACCAATACGCGTAACAGTCTTTAAAACCGTAGCGGCCATACAAAGCGCGCGCGGCTGTATTCTCCGGCTCGACCTGCAAATAGGCCGTCGTGGCGCCGCCGGCGGCGCCTGTTGCCAACAGGTGTTCAATCAGGGCCGCGGCGTAGCCTTTACGTCGCTGCCCCGGGTCGGTAACGATGTCGAACAGGCCGAGCAGATCGCCATCGCGGACAGCCAGGCCCGCGGCTACGCACTGTCCCGCCGCGTCCGTTGCCAGCACCGGCGAGATATCCACAGCCAGTCCTTGCAGGCGCATCCGATGTTCAGCGATGTGTCCGGATTCCGAGTTGCGCATCGCCCCGACCGCCGCCGCGAAGCGCTCGGTATCGGCAATATTGAAGTGCAGATCGCCCCGGACATGGGCCCTGGGAGCGAGCGGCGTGCACATGACTCGGGTCTCGTCGGTAAAGGTATAACCGCGGGACTCCAGTTCGGCGTCGAGGGAAAAATCGGGACCGATGGAGGTGATGCGCAGCACCATGGGCAAGCCATGGCGCGCATACAACGATGAACAATACGCCAGCCGCTCGTCCAGCGGACGTGTGGATAACCCCAGCACATTGATGCTGCGCACGCGCTTGACAGGCGAATGCGCAAAGCGCACCAGCCAACCATCATAGAGCAGCTGCGCGCCCACCGCCGTGGCATTCAGCGCGGCCTCTTCCAGACGCGTGCGCAAGCTGTCGCGCGCGTCGATGCGCGGCGTACTGGAGGCTTGCGTTTCGGTCTGGGAAAAGAGCGTGACGGCGGACATGGTTGCGGCCTACTTCAGGTCCTTCCTCACGCGCTCGATCATTTCAGCGCCAAACGAGATATAGGCCTGCGCGCCGCGCGAGCCGCGGTCGTACACCACGCCGGGCATGCCGTAGCTGGGCGCTTCAGCCAGGCGCACGTTGCGCGGCACGACGGTCTTGAAAACCTTGTCGCCGAAGTGCGCCTCGAGTTGCGCGGACACCTGTTGCTGCAAGGTCATGCGCGGATCGAACATGACGCGTAGCAGACCGATGACACGCAGGTCGTCATTGATGTTCCGGTGCACGCGCTTGATGGTATTGACCAGGTCGGACAGGCCTTCCAGCGCGAAGTACTCGCACTGCATCGGAATGATGACGCCATGGGCGGCGGCCAGGCCATTCAGGGTCAGCAACGACAGGGTGGGCGGGCAATCGATCAGCACGAAGTCGTACTGGGTGGCGACGGTATCGATCGCGGCCTTCAGTTGGCGTTCGCGCTGGTCCATTTGCACCAGGTCGATTTCGGCGCCAGACAGTTCGCGGTTGGCGGGCAGCACGTCATAGCCGCCCGATTCGGATTTGACGCGGGCCTGCTCGATATTCGATTCACCGATCAGCACCTGGTACAGGTTCGACTCCAGCGAGTTCTTGTCGATGCCGCTACCCATCGTGGCATTGCCTTGCGGGTCCAGATCCACCAGCAGCACACGTTGGTTGTGCGTGGCAAGGCCCGCCGCCAGATTGATGGCGGTCGTCGTCTTGCCCACACCGCCCTTCTGGTTGGCAATGCAGAAAATGCGGGCGGAGGTGCTGGGGGGTATGTTCTTCATAGGGTTCCTTGACTACGGCGCATCCAGATGAGGCAGCGCTCGGCCTCTAGCTCAGGCACGCGCAACGGCTGGATGTGATCGACTTGCCATTCTCCGCGCGCATGCAGCGCCTGTATTTCGTCCTCGGGGACCTTGCCCTTCATGGCGACGAGGGTACCATCGTTGCGTACATGGCGACCTGCGAGTTGCGCAAAATCGTCCAAGGATGCGAAGGCGCGCGACGTGACAATGTTGCACTCGGCAGGCGTGAGCGTTTCGATGCGGGCGTGGCTGGCCTGCAGATTGGGCAAGGCCAGCACGCCGCTCATCTGCCGCACGAATGCCGTTTTCTTTTCGACCGCATCCACGCAGGTCACCGACCAGTGCGGCCGCATGATCGCCAGAACGACGCCAGGCAGGCCGCCGCCCGACCCGACGTCGTAGACCTTGGCCGGCGTGCCTGAAGCGCCCAGCGCCTCGTTGAACGGCTCGACGGCGGCCAGGCTGTCGAACAGATGCTGGATCAGCATCTGCTGCGGATCGCGGATGGCGGTGAGGTTATAGGTGCGGTTCCAGCGCTGCATCTGCGACAGATAATTCAGCAGCTTGGCCATCGTGGCGGCATCGGCCTCCAAGCCCAACTGCTCGCATGCGCGAGACAGGCGGCCGGCCATGTCCGCGCCGGCCGTATCGGTGTGTGCGCTCATGCCGCTTGCTTGCGCGAGCCGTAATGCAGGCGCTTCAGATGGATCAGCAGCAATGAAATTGCAGCAGGGGTCACGCCGGAGATGCGCGCGGCCTGGCCGACGGTTTCCGGCCGGTGGGTCTTGAGCTTCTGGCGCACTTCGAATGACAGGCTGGTCACCGCGTCGTAATCGACATCGGCGGGAATGGCCTGCTGTTCGTGTGCGATCTGTTTCTGGACTTCGACCTGCTGGCGATCGATATAGCCGGCGTACTTCACCTGGATCTCAACCTGCTCGGCCAGCACCTCGTCCGCCACCACGCCAGGGCCAGCCAGCAGCGAGCCATCGGCGTTGCGGGCGGCCATCAAGGCTTCATAGGAAACACTGGGCCGTTTCAGCAGATCTGCAAGTGAGTACTCACGTTCAATTGCCTTGCCCAGCAGCGGCTCGGCAACTTCCGCGGGCAACAGCCGCGGATTCACCCAGGAAGATCTCAAGCGCTCGACTTCGGCAGCCACGGCGTCGCGCTTCCGATTGAAGGCGTCCCAGCGCGCATCGTCGACGATGCCAAGACGGCGGCCGATTTCCGTCAGACGCAGATCGGCATTGTCTTCACGGAGGCTCAAACGGTACTCGGCCCGAGAGGTGAACATGCGGTACGGCTCGGTCACGCCGCGCGTAACCAAGTCGTCCACCAGCACGCCCAGATAAGCTTCATCACGGCGCGGGGTCCACTGCTCGCGATCCAGCGCGAACAGCGCAGCATTGACGCCGGCCAGCAGGCCTTGTGCGGCGGCTTCTTCGTAGCCCGTGGTGCCGTTGATCTGTCCGGCAAAGTACAGCCCCCCGATCGCCTTGGTTTCCAGCGTGCTCTTCAATCCACGTGGATCGAAGTAGTCGTACTCGATGGCGTAGCCGGGACGCAGGATGTGCGCATTCTCCAGTCCTGGCAAGGAATGGATAAGCGCCAGCTGCACGTCGAACGACAAGCTGGTCGACACACCATTCGGATAGACCTCATGCGTGTCCAGGCCCTCGGGCTCCAGGAAGACCTGGTGCGACTCCTTGTCGGCAAAGCGATGGATCTTGTCTTCGATGGACGGGCAGTAGCGCGGGCCCACCCCTTCGATCACGCCGCTGTACATCGGCGAGCGGTCCAAGCCGCCGCGGATGATGTCGTGGGTGCGCGCATTGGTGTGCGTGATCCAGCAAGGCAATTGACGCGGGTGCATGCCGACATTGCCCATGTAGGAAAACACGGGAATCGGATTCAAGTCGCCAGGCTGCTCTTCCAGGATGCTGTAGTTGATCGAGCGGCCATCGATGCGCGGCGGCGTGCCAGTCTTCAGTCGGCCTTGCGGCAGCTTGAGTTCCTTCAGCCGCTGACCCAGCGAGACGGCCGGAGGATCTCCAGCACGACCGCCCGAATAGTTCTGCAGGCCCACGTGGATCAGGCCGTTGAGAAACGTGCCCGCGGTCAGCACCACGGACTTCGCCCGGAATTGCAGTCCGATCTGGGTAACGGCGCCGACCACGCGGTCGCCCTCCACCATCAGGTCCTCAACCGCTTGCTGAAACAGCCAAAGATTCGGCTGGTTTTCCAGGCGGCCACGGATTGCCTTGCGGTACAGCACGCGATCCGCTTGGGCGCGCGTGGCCCGGACTGCCGGGCCTTTCGAACCATTCAAGATGCGGAACTGGATCCCTGCTTCATCCGTTGCCAAGGCCATGGCGCCGCCCAGGGCGTCCACTTCTTTCACAAGGTGGCCCTTGCCGATCCCACCGATGGAGGGATTGCAAGACATTTGGCCTAGGGTTTCGATGTTGTGCGTCAACAGCAGCGTCTGGGCGCCGGTGCGGGCAGCAGCCAGCGCAGCTTCGGTGCCGGCGTGGCCGCCACCGACGACGATGACATCGAATTCGCGGGGATAGTCCATGATGGGGGGGAAAGATAAGAGAGCGTTCGGTGCTCATTATAGAGGCAGGGATTGCATGTTTCACGTGAAACATGCTTCGGCGCAGCATGAGTGCATTCAAGGCCTATCGTCGTAGGCAAAAAGGCAACGGGACAGCGCTGCGGTTGATGAATATGTCGGCATTTGCCACTGCTTTGCCTATTAGGTTTCACGTGAAACACCGCGTGCCTTCGGCGCACTCATCCCGTTTGCAGCGGATAGTCATTGAATTGAACAGGTTGGCGGGGTACGTCCATCCGGAAAATGTGTTCATCACATCAACCCGAACCCTATATGTTCCACGTGAAACACCTGTGCAAACGCGAATGCTTGCTCAATTCAAGCCGCGACAAGACGCGGGCAACACCAGGGTCTCGGACAGAGAAGAGATGCCATATATGGGCATGAGCAATCCCCCGCGTCAAAGTCGGCATCCCCTCTCCCGCTTCCGCGTACATGGTCGCAAATGTTCCACGTGAAACATGAAACGGCTACGTTTCTAGAGCTCAAGCCAGCGCCATTGCTGCATCCCTAGGCACCGAAGTCATTCCAGCATTCGCAGGTAGTAGCAACTGAGCAGAACTTGGAAATGGAGAAGCGCGTTCTGCAGGCTCTCTACTGGATACTTTTCGGTGATGCTTCACGTGAAACATCGGAGTTCGCGGCGCCCACTTGCACTGTTCCACGTGAAACATACGCCTGCTAGCGAATACGCGATAAGCAGACACCGAAGGCCGAACCAAAGTGTTCCACGTGAAACAGAGGACGGGCTACTCCAGAATGCAATGCTTGAAATCGACGCCCCAAAATCAGCCTTCACTGCAACAGAATCGAGCATGGACCGTAATCCCGCAAGCTCTGCTTTGTCCGCGGCCTAAGTCGATCATTTGATGGTTTCTACGAAAAAAAGCGATTTTTCGACCCCTACCCTACCCCTTACCCAAAAAAAGAGCATTTTCTTGTTCCACGTGAAACCACAAAGACCATAGACATCAACACTCACCCCGCGTGATCAACCTAAATCCTGATCTTCAACTGTGAAGCCATCAGCAATTCCCAGCCCGGAAAACCATCCTGTCAGACTCAAGAAATCACTTTGAACTCCATCGAAATCTGGCTGGAAACTGAAACGTTGAACGCTCCTCGGAACCAGACAAGCAAAGCAGTACACCCACCCTGCCAACTGAGGGTATAGCAAGCCAGACAGAACATTGGATAGTTGCCCATCAACCCCTTCACTATCCAACCGTGTGTCGTTGAACTCGCATAGGGTTATCAACAGCTAGCAAATCCGATAGCCAGACGGCATCAGCCGTTTCACGTGGAACAACTCTGGGGATAAGTCGCCGAGAACAGCGTAGCCTTGGAGAAAAAAGAGAACGTTCCGTCAAAACAGCAAAGTGCCAAGAACTATGAAAAAGCACAAATGCACAACGCCGTTCCCTATGGCAGCAATCGATTATTTCTATTTTGGATGCCTGCCAAGCGTGCGACCACGCATGCCACAAAATAAAGCCACGTTGTGGCAAAAAAACGTGGACAACTATGTGGATAAGATCGCCCCACCATCCGACGAGTTTTCGAAAAAGACGAATGACGACCATCGATCCCAAACTGACGCGGAACTCTGTCAGCTCGCTTCAGTCAAAATGCCGCTCGAAAAATCGCGGGACCGGATTATCCACACGTTTATCCACGCACATCCATCCTGCGGTCCGCCGCTACGCGAAAGCCGCGAACGACCCGGGACAGATTCCTTGATCAGACAAGTATCTTGCACCTCCATAGATGGGTTCACCATCATCCTTTTGGGCGAGGGCCTGTCTTTCATGTGAATCCCTGTGGAAAACCCGCCGGGCTGAAATTCGGCAGAGAACTCCGGCTCGCTTGCAACATCGCCGATCAAGCCCAACCCATGTCATCGGGCTGGCATTAGGGCCGGACGATGCTCCCCGAGCGCTATCTTCCGAGCCTATCCCCATTTCTATCCACAGGCAGATGGGCCTTCCCGGGGCACCAAAGGATGTAATTCTGTGCATAACCGGGATGGGGATATCTTTGTGAACAACCCTCCGCCGCCAGAGGTAAAACGGGCCGTGATGGCCAGCCGGGAGTATCGCGAAGCGTAAGCGCCCTGGCCGCGCAACCGCCAGAAAACTGCGTTAAATGCCTGTATTCCCTAGGGAATCGCCCTGTTTACATATAAACAGTGCCTGCAAACCTAGACAGGCCCGACATCCTGGCGGCCGGACATTGTTGTTCCAAGGAAGATGGAATAACTGTGCAAAACCCCGTTGCGGATAGACTATTGCTTCATTGGTGAGCACGAAAATACTCATACCCAAAAATAATTATCCACAAACTTATCCACGGCTGGAGGATATGTTAGTGAACACTAACTACTCTGTTGGCGCAGACGGATAAAGCGCGCGCCGCCAAATGAAACAACGCCCCAGACCAGAAGGTCTTGGGGCGTTGTAGCCAGGTCGGACCTGGCAGACGGGAAATTGGGATTTCCCGATTTAGAGCGGGCGAATTTCGGCCGCTTGAGGTCCTTTCGGACCATCCTTGACTTCGAATTCGACTTCCTGGCCTTCGTTCAGGCTGCGATAGCCGCGGCCCTGGATGGCGGAAAAGTGTGCGAAAACATCGGTACCACCAACGTCCGGCGTGATGAAACCGTAACCCTTGTCAGCGTTGAACCACTTAACTTTGCCCTTCTGAGCCATTTTTTCTAGCGTCCTGTAATTAACTCGAAATGCAATGAATCAAGGACGCCGTGAGAACTGAACGACCGGTAGTGGTACCTGCGTTGCTGCTGCGTTCCCGTTTGCCGCCTAGCTGCAGAACGAGTCCGCGCGCTGCTTGAATCAACTGCGTAATCAGCATACTCAGCACGCATTACAGACTCATATAGTTGTTTACCCCAATGTCGTATTTTTAATACTGGATCTCGTTCCGCTACGGCGCGCGGCCCTGGCGGCGCGCCATAAAAGCGTAGATCGGGCCTGTCACGATCACGACGAAAACCATGCGCATGACGTGGAACGCGGTGACCACCGGAACACCCAACTGCAGCACCTTGGCCGTGATGGCCATCTCGGCGATGCCGCCTGGCGTAGTGCCGAGAATCAGTGTCGGGATCGGCGCGGCGGACCACAGCGACAGCAATGCGCCCAAGCCGAATGCGAGCGCCAGCGCGGCCACCGTAAAGCCCGCCACCGCGGCAATGAAACGCGGCGCGGCACGAAAGAAATCCGGCCGATAGCGGTCGCCCAGCGACCAGCCGATCAGCAACTGGCCTATCTTCGGTACATAGTCCGGCAACGCCGACAGCTCGATGCCATTGGTCGTAAGTAGCATGGCGACCAACATAGGACCCAGCACCCAGGGATTGGGCAAGCGTAGCTTCATGAAAGCCGTGCCCCCTATGCAAGTCAGCGCAACCAGCAGCGCCAGTCCCCAGCCATGGACCACCTTGGGGCCGGGCACCGTCGGATCCAGGCCCGCCACGCCCCACCATTGAAAGATGAAAGGCACCGCGACGACCACCATCAGCACGCGCACGCTATGCGCCGTCGCCACGCGGTCTATGCGGGCTCCATGGCGTTCGGCGAGGTTCGCCATTTCACTGGCGCCGCCGATCGCCGAAGAAAACCAGGCAGTCTTGAAATCGACGTCGGTGTAGCGGCGCAGAATCGCCGTGCCCATGAATGCCAAGCCCAAGGCGAACAACATGCCGACGATGATGGGGCCCGCATTGCTGCCGATGTGGCCTATCACCTGCGGCGTGAAGTACAGGCCCAGGGAAGTTCCAATCACCCACTGGCCGGCATTGCGCGCCGGCCGGGGACACGCTGTGCCCAGGCCCGCGATACGCGTCGCAGCCGTCAGCAGCAGCGCCCCCAGCATCCATGGCAGCGGAATATGCGCCCACACCGCCAACAACGCGCCGGCCAAGGCGATCGCCAAACCGCCCAATACCCTCAACAACATGTTCTGAACCACGATACCGTCGCGCCTTAAGCTCATGAGAAAACCGAATTATGAGTTAGTGGGATACTTACGAAAACTCTCTCTGCTAGCAACGTTCACTCTCGCGTCCACCATGATCCGATCCAAACTCCCCGACGTTGGCACCACCATCTTTACCGTGATGAGCCGCCTGGCCATCGAGCACAAAGCCATCAACCTGGGCCAGGGCTTTCCCGATTTCGATCCCGACCCCGCCTTGTGCGCCCTGGTGACCAAGGCCATGGCCGACGGCCACAACCAGTATCCCTACATGCCTGGCGTCGCACCCCTGCGCGAAGCCATCGCCGCCAAGACGCGCGAGCTCTACGGCCATGCCTACGATCCTGAAACCGAAATCACCGTCACCAGCGGCGCGACCGAAGCGTTGATGGCAACCGTGCTGGCCGCCGTGGGCAGTGGCGACGAAGTCGTCGTCATCGAACCTTGCTACGACTCCTATCTGCCGGCGATCCGCCTGGCGGGCGGCACTGCCGTGCCGGTGCCGCTGCGCGCCCCCACCGAGGCCGATCCCTACTACCGCATCGACTGGCAGCGCGTGCGCGAAGCCATCACGTCGAAGACGCGTCTGCTGATGCTGAACTTTCCGCACAATCCGACGGGCGCGGTGTTGGACGATAGCGACCTGGACGCACTGGAAGCCATCGTGCGAGATACCGGCGTGCTGCTGGTGTCCGACGAGGTCTATGAACACATCGTGTTCGATGGCAAGCCACACGCCAGCGTGGCGCGACGCCCGCTGCTGGCCGAGCATGCCTTCGTGATCTCGTCCTTCGGCAAGACCTATCACACCACGGGATGGAAGATCGGCTATTGCTGCGCGCCGCGTCAGCTCAGCGCGGAACTGCGCAAAGTGCATCAATTCATGGTGTTCACCGTGCCCTCGCCCATGCAGTTCGCCCTGGCCGAATTCATGCGCGACCCCAAGCCTTACCTCGATCTGCCGGCCTTCTATCAGGCCAAACGCGACCGCCTGGCGCAGGGCTTGGCCAAGACCCGCTTCCGCCCCCTGCCCAGCCCCGGCACCTTTTTCTTGCTGGCCGACTACAGCCAGATATCCAAGCAGAACGAAGCCGACTTCGCGCGCGATCTGACAGTGAATCATGGCGTCACAGTGATACCGGTATCCGCGTTCTACCGCCAGCCCGACGCGCCTGAATCGAACCACCGCATCGTGCGCTTCTGCTTCGCCAAGAAAGACGCGACCCTCGATGCCGCCCTGGAACGCCTGGCGCAAGTTTGACGCCGCTTCCAAATCGACTCGTCAGGGATCCGTGATTTCACGCGGACGCCATATGAAAGAGCTTTTCGCAAAAAACATGAGTAAAAGCTCGTATATATAGAACTCACTATCTGTGTGATTCAATCGACAAAAAAAGGGCGCCCATAAGGCGCCCTTTGCAGTTCCCGGCCAAGATCCCGCAGTGCGGCTGTTGCCCTTTACAACAGCCGCGCCGACATGGGATCAGACCGGACCAGCGGCAAGCTTTTTCGCGGCGCGCATGCGGCGCATGATTTGCGGCACGATCACGACCGCGGCCGCCCCCACCCACATCGAGATAGACACAGGGCTGGCGAACAGCACGGCCACGTCGCCGTCGGTCATCGACAAGGCGCGGCGCAAGTTCTGCTCCATCATGTTGCCCAGCACGACACCCAGCACCAGCGGCGCCATGGGCACGCCGAACTTGCGCAGGAAGTATCCCAAAGCGCCGATACCGGCAACCAGCAGCAGATCGAACGTGCCCGCATTAATTGCGTAGACGCCGATGTAGCTGATGCACAGAATGCCCGGCACCATCAGCCATCCCGGTACCGACAGCACTTTGGAGAAGAAGCGCACCAGCGGCACGTTCATGATGAACAGCAGCACGTTGGCCACGAACAGCGAAGCGATCAGGCCCCAAACCAGTTCCGGCTTGGTGTCGAACAGCACCGGACCCGGCGTGATGTTGTAGAGCGTCAGCGCGCCCATCATCACCGCCGTGGTGCCCGAACCGGGCACGCCCAGGGTCAACATGGGCACGAACGAACCGATGGCTGAGGCCGTGGCGGCGGCTTCCGGCGCAACCAGGCCGCGCATGTCGCCCTTGCCGAACTTGGCTTCCGGATCCTTGGCTTCAATGATGCGCTTTTCCTGCGAGTACGCCACGGCAGCGGCCACGCTGGCGCCGGCGCCTGGCAGCACTCCCACGCCAAAGCCCACCAGCGCGCTGCGCACCACGCTCCACCAGGTGTAAGCCATCTCTTTCAAGTTGAAGAGCTTGCGACCGCTGGGCTTGACCTCGACACTGTGGCCGGCCATCACCTTCTCCAGCATTTCCAGCATCTCACTGACCGCGAACAGCGCGATCACAACCACCACGAAATCGATACCGTCGGCCAAATGCACCGATTCAAAGGTATAGCGGTAAACGCCCGAGTTCGCGTCCACGCCCACCACCGAAATCGACAGCCCTATCATTGCCGCCAGCACGCCTTTGATGGGCTGTTTGCCCAACAGGCTGGTGAGGCAGCAGAACGCGAAAATCATCAGCACGAAGTACTCGGCCGGCCCGAAAGCCAACGCCCACTTCGCCAGCAAGGGCGCCAGCAGAATGATGCCCAGTACCGACACGATGGCGCCGAAGAATGCGGACCATGCCGACAGCGACAGCGCCACGCTGGCCAGGCCCTGACGCGCCAACGGATAGCCGTCCAGCGTCGTCATGATGGCGCTGGCCTCGCCCGGCACGTTCAGCAGGATCGCGGTGATCCGGCCGCCATACTCGGCGCCCACATACACGGCAGCCAGCAGGATCAGCGCGGTCTCGGGCGGCAGGTTCATGGCGAAAGCAATCGGTATCAGCATCGCCACGCCGTTGACCGGCCCCAGGCCGGGCAGCACGCCCACCATGGTGCCGATGAACGAGCCGATCATGGCCACCAGGATGTTCGTCAGCGATAAGGCTACGCCAAAGCCGATCGCCAAATGATCAAGAATGCCGCTCATATCAGGGTCTCCAGCAGGCCGCCAGGCAGGACCACGTCCAGCACCTTGTCGAACAGCACGAAAAAGAAAAGGCTCATGACGACGCCGCCGATGGCGCACTTGATCCAGCTACCTCCGAACAGGCGGCCGACGAATACCGTCATCAAGGACGTCGCGATCACGAAGCCGAGCCACTGGAACAGGAAGGCATAAGCCACCGTGAACGCCATCATCAGCGCGATGCGGCCGTTCGCGCCAGGCGGATTGGCCTCGACCTGATGGCCGCCCTTGTAAACCAGCCACAGCCCGCACAGGCCGATGATCAGTGCCAGCAGCAGCGGAAAGGCGCGCGGGCCCACCGGCTCGTAGGCGAACGGGGCTTCGATTCCCCAGCCGGCCGCCGTCATGAAGGCGGCAAGCGCAAGTGCCCCCACGCCCAATATTCGATCGTTCATGATCACTTTTCCGTTGTAGTCGCATCGCGCGGCGCAGGGATCCCCAGCCGCCGCGGCAAAGCCGGCGGCGGAGAAACCCTGATGAACGCGATAGGGAGAAACGCCTTTCGGCTTACTTCTTGATCAGGCCGAAGGAATCGGCCAGCTCGCCGTAGACCTTCACCTGATTCTTCACGTAGGCGTCCAGCTCGGGGCCCGTCTTGTTGAAGGGAAACAGGCCTTGCTGCTGGCGCAGCTTGTCGAACTCGGGCGAAGCCGTGGTCTTGTTGAAGGCGTCGACCCAGAACTGGTAATCGCTATCCGACACCTTCGGGCCGACATAGAAGCCGCGGATGATCGGCCAGACGATGTCATAGCCCTGTTCCTTGGCCGTGGGCACGGTACCCAGTTTGCCCGGCAGGCGCTGGTCGTTGAACACCGCGAGGACGCGGATAGGGGCGCCGCCTTCCAGCATGGTGAAGGCCTCCGCCGCGTCGCCCATGTAGGCCTGGATATGGCCGCCGCGCAAAGCGGTCACGGCTTCGCCGCCGCCTTCAAACGCCACGAAACGCATCTTCTTGAAATCCACGCCCGCGGCCTTGGCGGTCAGGGCGGCCTTCATCCAGTCCTGGCTGCCCACGGTGCCGCCGGCGCCCAGCACGATCTTGGTCGGATCCTGTTTGAAGGCGTCCATCAGGCTCTTCAGGTCGGTGTACGGGGAATCGTTGCGGACCACGGCCACGCCGTAGTCGGTGCCGATGGCGGCCAGCCAGCGCACGTCGTTGACGTTGTACTTGCCGAACTTGCCCTGGGCCAGGTTCAGCAGCGAACCGCCCGAGAAAGCCACGATGGTGCCCGGCTCGTTCGGGTGCTGGGCCACGATGTTGTTGTAGGCCACCGCGCCGATGCCGCCCGGCATGTAGACGATGCGCATGGCGCTCTTGAGCGCGCCGCTGTGCTTCAGGCCTTCGGTGGCCAGACGGCAGGTCAGGTCGAAACCGCCGCCGGGCTGGGCAGGCGCGATGCATTCCGGGCGACGCGGCTCGTCGGCCGCGTGGGCGACGCCCATCGACAAGGTAATCGCGCCCAGCGCCGCGACGGCGGCCAGGCGTAGTTTCAGACTAGTCTGCATTTTTTGCGTCTCCGAGATTTATAGGTCTAGGTATGGCTGGAAGCTCTGCTCAGACGGTTCTTTCCGCGATAACGGCCCCAGTGGACGCAACCGTACAAAAACAAAGCTTTCCAAAAGCTTTCAATTCCGGCTGTTTTCCTGATGCGGCGCAGCATCCTCCCGCATTTCCAGGGTAAACACCAATGCCGCCCTCAGGCCTGGCAACGGGACCCGGTTTTCCAGCTGTAGACGCGCCCCCAGAGTCTCGGCGATGGTCCCCACGATGGCGAGTCCCAGACCGGCGCCGGGCTTGTTTTTGCCCGCTGCTCCCCGCCGGAAGCGGATGCAGGCGCGGGCAATGTCTTCCGCCGACATGCCGGGGCCGTTGTCTTCGACCACCAGCCTGGCCTGCCCGGCTTCCACCTGGACCTTCACCGTGACCTCCCCCGCGGACGAGGTGTAACGGATGGCGTTGTCCACCAGGTTGCTGACCGCTTCCCGAAGCAGCCACTCCGCCCCCAGCACAGTAACCGGCCGGATATCGGCTTCCAGGCCGATGTCGAGCTGGCGGGCGCGGGCGGTCGGAAGCAGGCCACGGATGACCCCATCAGCCAGATCGACCAGGTCCACCGGTTCCGGGGTAAATCCGCCTTCGGCCAGGGAAGCGTCCTTAGCGCGCGCCAGGGCGAGCATTTGGTTGGTGGTGCGTGTGGCCCTGTCCAAGCCCTCTTGCATCGCCAGAAGGGCTGTACGGACCTCCTGGGGGTCTGTTTCGCGCAAGGCATAGGCCGTTTGGGTCCGCAAAACCGACAACGGCGTGCGCAACTGGTGCGACGCGTCGTCCAGGAACTGACTCTGGACCCTCGCCTGAGCCGCAAAACGGGCCATGTGGAGGTTTACGGCCGAGACTAGGGGTAGGACCTCACCTGGCATCTCCGAAGCGCTCACGGGGCTTAAATCGTCCGCAGAACGGCCTTCCACCTCCTGACGCAGCCTCACAAGGGGGCGCAGGGCCATGAAAACCCCCAGAATGATCACCAGGACGCTGATCAGGATCACGGCCAGGTCCCGCTCCACCGAGCGCACCAGCACCTGGTGCAGGAACGCCTGCCGGGTATCCAGGCCTTCGGCCACCTGCACGATAACCCGTCCCCCTTTATTCGCGTACAGGGGGGGATCCATCGGCCGGGCCAGGGCCGCAACCCGTACGGGCGTGCCCTGGTAATCGGCGTAGAAAAAGCGCGGCTCGCCAGAAACCAGGGGTTCGGCAGGCATGGGCAGGTCCGGATTGCCTATTTCCGCCAGCCCGTCCTCGGTGGCGACCCTGTAGAACACGCTGCCATTGGCCGTCAGCTCGAAAAATTCCAGCATCAGGTACGGCTGCTCCATGGCTAATCCACCGCTGGCTGTGGATATGTTGTGGTCGATGGCGCGCAGCGCTCCGGAAAGCGAGCGGTCGTAGGCAATGTCGACCTGGTTGCGCAACTGGTGGTTCGACAGCCAAAGCGCGCCCATCATCACGAAGACCAGCGTGGGGATCAGCCACCAGAGAAGCTGGGTCTTCAGGGTGCGATTGCGCTTTTTTGACGCGAAAAATCCCTTTTTTTCCGCACTTCTAGTTGTCAACAAGGTTCTCCAGGCAGTAGCCCATGCCTCGCATGGTCACGATTTGCACACCGGTATCCGCCAATTTTTTGCGCAAACGATGCACCACGACCTCGATGGCTTCCAGGTTGATGTCCGCATCGTCGGTCAGGATGCGGTCCAGGATCTGCTGCTTGTTGATGGGTTCACCGCTTTTCTGGATCAGTACTCGCAAAACCGAGTGCTCACGTGGGGATAACTGCAAGGGCTGTCCATTGACCGTGAATTTTTGAGCGGAAGTTTCGAAAACCAGGTTTCCCAGGGTGAGTCGCGGGTGTTCGCGTCCGCGGCTGCGCCGGATCAGTGCGATCAATCGCGCTTCCAACTCTTCCACAACAAACGGTTTTGGCAGGAAATCGTCTGCTCCCTGGTGGAGTGTCCCGATTTTTTCGGCCAGCGAATCGCGCGCGGTCAAGACCAGCACCGGCGTACGGTCGTCCCGCGCGCGGATCTTCGCCAGCAAAGCATGGCCATCCATGCCCGGAAGTCCCAGGTCCAGGATGACCGCGTCGAATTCTTCCATCGCCAGTCTTCTTTCGGCGACCAATCCGTCATCAGCCCACTCAACCACGAAACCCGCGTGTCTCGCCAGGCTTCTTGAAAGCCAGCGGGCAAGTTCGGCTTCGTCTTCTATCAGGAGGATGCGCATGGACGGAGTCCGGGGGGGAATGGCTGGGCGGAATGGGAGAGCATGTTTGGCTTTTCCTTTATTTCTCTTTATATAAAGACTAATGATTAATAAGGCCTGTGGATAACTACCTTAACCTTGAAAACCTCTTTTTTTTCATCAGCTTGCAGCCGTTTTTGCCTGTGCAAGAACTCTGTGTGGGAAAAAAGCTGAAGTTGGACAAGATTTTGGACCCTGTCCGAAACCCCTGCTTGTTCAACTTGCCTCCACAAAATGTGCACAAGGCGGCTACTTAGGAGTTATCCACAGGGCCTTTCTGCCGGACGAGCTCCAAAAGCGGCACTTTTACCCCGAAAAACGTCCGGTTGCCACCCTGTTTTTTTGCCCTTCTGGAGGCGTTTGGAGGCGCTCCAAGGCGTTCGCGGAAAGCGGGATTCGAGGGGAGACGCGTAGCCATTCTTGACTGGGAACTGAACAAAAAGTGAGCAGGTTCCGCCGTAGAATTCCGCCATGGCGACAGAAATCAGAATCAAGAAATCGGGTTGGGCAATCTGGCTGAGAAGCCGTTTGCTGGCGGACAATTTGCCGGCCACGCTGTGCGCCGCGGCGCTGATGGGCCTGTTGGGGGCGCTGGCCACCGTGGTCTTCCGGGAAATGCTGGGGTGGGCGCAGATGCTGCTCGGCGGCGTAGATGCGCCGCATGGCATGGTGTCAGTCGCCCGGGGGCTGAGCCCATGGCAACGCTTCCTGATGCCGGCCATAGGCGGCGCCGTAGCCGGCCTCATCCTGCAGATGGCGGCCAGATGGCTGCCCAAGCGCGGCGCGGCGGACTATATGGAGGCGATTTCCATCGGCCGCGGGGTCATCGGTTTCCGCCAGACGGTTGCGCGCAGCCTGTCGTCGATTTTTTCCATCGGCTCCGGCGCCTCCATCGGCCGTGAGGGACCCATGGTGCAGTTGGCGGCGATGTTGTCATCCCTGACGGGACGTTATCTGGTGCTGCCGCCGCGGCATTTGCGTTTATTGGTCGCCTGCGGCGCCACGGCGGGGATCACTTCCGCCTACAACGCGCCCATTGCCGGCGCCCTGTTCATTTCCGAGATCGTTTTTGGAGCGATCGCTTCGGCCACGTTGGTGCCGCTGGTCGTATCGTCGGTCGTGGCGAACATAGTGACGCGCCAGATCCTGCATTACGACGCGGTTTTTCATATGCCGCCCTTCACTTTCGTCTCCGGATGGGAAGTCATCAACTATCTGGGGTTGGGGGCGATCGCAGGCCTGGCGGCGCCCCAATTCCTGCGTTTCCTGGACACGGCGCGTGCCGCGTTCGGTCGCGTGCCCGCGCCGCTGTGGGTACGCATGGCATTGGGCGGCCTGATCGTCGGCGCCTTGTCGGTGGTGAATCCCGAGGTATGGGGCAATGGCTACAGCGTGGTCAACAGCATGTTGCATACGCAATGGGCCTGGCAGGCGGTGGCCGCCATTCTGCTGTTGAAAACGCTGGCCACCGCGGCCAGCGTGGGGTCGGGCGCGGTGGGCGGGGTGTTCACGCCCACGCTGTTCGTGGGGGCGGCGCTGGGCGCCCTGTACGGGACCGGCCTGCAGGCCTTGTTTCCCGCGGGCGATCTGTCGGCGGTATCCAGTTATGCAGTGGTCGGCATGGGGGCTTTGCTGGCTGCCACCACCTATGCGCCATTGATGTCCATACTGATGATTTTCGAGATGACGCTCAGCTATGAAGTCATGCTGCCGCTGATGCTGGCCTGCATTACGGGTTACGTGATCGCGCATCGCATACGGCCGGAATCGGTGTACGCGAAATCTCTGGCCAGCAATCGGCGCGCACAACGCGTCGTGGCGAGGGAGCGCGAAGAGTGATCAAGTTTCAATAATACGAGCAAATATTCGTATTTTATTTTGTTGAGAAAGGCCCTTTAAATAAGGGCCTTTTTCATGAAGACGCGTTTCAAACCTATCTCTTCGGCTCGATGGGTCTCCACATACCCGTATCGCGTGTAGATAGCGATGTTCTCGGTCATTTTCTCTTGGGTGTACAGACGAATGCAGTCATACCCCGCCCGGCGCGCCGCGTCTTCGGCGAACAGCATCAGGTCGCGGCCATAGCCTTTGCCCTGCGCTTGCGGCGCCACCGCGATGTTGTCCAGCAGCAGGCAATCGTCTTCGTGAATCAGGACCAGGACACCCTGCACAGCATCCTGCGCCCGCAATACATGGACCAAGCCCTGCGCGACCCGGGCCAGATAATCATCCCGCATCGGCCCGGGTATCGCGCCAATGCGGGCGACATAGGGTCCGTAGGCTTGCGCCACGATCCGCTCGATGTCGGGCAGGTCTTCGGAGGTGGCGAGGCGTATGTCGGGGGGCATGCGAATTCCAGATAGTGCGCTGCTCGGCGTGGGCGGATTTCCCAGGAATATAGGACGTTAAGACCGTCGCAGGATTGTTTTGCCAAATAGTTATAAAATTTATAACTAATAGTTCGCGTGTATACCCCGAAGATGATGTGCGATCACCGAAGAAAATGCTGAGTGATCCCGCAAAGGAGTGTCAATGGCACCTAATACGTCTTTCCCGGTGAATGGCGCGTCCGACAACCTGTGGGATGAGTATGCAAAGTTCCACGAGGCTTGCTCAGGCGTGCTGGATCGGGTCGAGCAGCACAGGGATAGCGGCATCGCCTTGTCGGAAAGTGAGTTGTCGGAGCTGAGCACCATGGCGCTCAACCTCAACGCGTTTGGGCGGATGTTGCATGGCAAAAGAGCGCGGGAAATGCGTCAGCTGGCCGACCGCGCCGAACGCGTGTTGGGTCACGCCGAAGCGTCGCCTCGCGCCCAGATCAAGGAAGAGAGCGAGTCCGAGGACAACTCTGCCGCAGTGACGGGCTGAGCCTGAGCGCAGGACCATGTATTGTCATGCGGGCCGCCGGCGCAGGAGTGAGCGCCCCATGGCCCCGATCATCTTGAGCGTGTACAACACGAACAAGGATCCAGTAATGTCTCCGGTCAGCATCGCGATGAAGCCGTCCGCGAGCGCGGACCTTTCTCCCTGCAGAAAGAACCAGAGATGGTGAATCGCCGTGTTCATCAGTGCATAGACTACGGCGCAAATCAGCAGGCGCCAGGCGGTGAGATTGCCCAGGTCCGGCTGCAGCCGCAACGCCGATCTGGCCCAGCGGTAAGCCAGATAGGGAGCGGCGGCGGCCATGATGCCGCCCGCCACCGAGCGCAGGACGTCGTCGGGAAAATAATAGAAAAAGCAGGCCAGCCAGGATCCCGCCAACAGGCCCAGCGCCGCTGGCAGGCCGAACAGCAGCGTGCATATCAGGCGCACGCCTGCTGGCAGATAGATCCAGTTGATGCCGCGCACAAACTCAAGGTTGGTGAAAACCCACTCATTGACTGCCAGACTGCCCAGGAACAGTGCCATCGTCACCAGAGCCCATTTGCCCTGATCTAGAATGTTCTCCATGCCTCGAATTCCGCCGCTTATCGGTCGCTGCGTCCATTATCCATGAAAGAAAAAAAGAGACCTGCCGATATCTACCTGCGCTTTCTGCGCCTGGCCGATGCGCTGCGCGGCCTGCCTTCCTTGCCGTCGCTCGATCCCATGGAAGAACGCATACTCACGCTGATAGCGCGGGCATCGCAGGAACAGCGCCGCTTGTCCGTGCGCGACGTGATGGCGGTGGACAGCATAGGCTCGCCCGCGACTTTGCATGCGCGCTTGAAATCCATGCGTGAGAAAGGCTGGGTGCTGCTTGTCGATACCGAAGATGCGCGCCGCAAGCAGGTTGAATTGAGCCAGGCCGCGCTGTCGCATTTCGACCGCTTGTCCGAATGCCTGGTGGAAGCGGCGCGCAAGCACTGAATGCCGGGCTGCGGCGCTGCAACACGCGATAGCGCGGCTTATTTCCCGATGCAGAAGCTCGAGAAAATCTCGCCCAGCAGATCGTCGCTGGTGAACTTGCCCGTGATGCTGGACAGGCTGTCATGCGCCAGCCGCAGTTCTTCCGCAAACAGGTCCAGCACCCGGTCGTCCTGCTCCGCATGCGCGCCGGCAAGTTCCAGGTGCTCCGCCGCATCCTGCAGGGCGTGCAGATGCCGTTCGCGCGCCAGCCAGGGGGATTCGCCCCCGGGATTCCAGCCGGCGATACGCAGCAACTCCGCGCGCAGTTCGTCCAGACCCGCGCCGCGCTTGGCCGAGATGCCTAGTTCCTGAGGGCCGGCAGCAAAGGGTGTGGATAACAGGTCCACCTTGTTGAAAACCTTGAGCACCGGCGTGCGCGGCGGCAGGCGCGCGGTGATCTGCGCGTCGAGCTCGTCGCCGGGCTGGGTGGCATCCTGCAGATGCAGGATCACGTCGGCGCGTTCGATCTCCTGCCAGGTACGCGCGATGCCTATGCTTTCCACCGTGTCCTCGGTTTCCCTGAGGCCCGCCGTATCGACGATGTGCAGCGGCACGCCGTCGATGTGGATCTCCTGCACCACCTTGTCGCGCGTCGTGCCCGCGATCGGCGTGACGATGGCGATGTCGTCGCCGGCCAGCGCGTTGAGCAGGCTGGACTTGCCCACATTGGGTTGGCCGGCCAACACCACGTGCAGGCCTTCGCGCAGGATCACACCCTGGCGCGCCTGCGCGATCAGCTTGGAGAGATCGGCGGTCAAGGCTTCCAGGGTAGGACGGGCTTGATACTTTTCGAGGAAGTCGATCTCTTCTTCGGGGAAATCCAGGGTTGCTTCGACCAGCATGCGCAAATGGATAATGCGGTCCGACAGGTCGTTCACGCGCGCGGAAAAATCGCCCGACAGCGATGCCATGGCGCCGCGCGCCGCGGCCACCGACGAGGCCTCGATCAAATCGGCTACGGCTTCTGCCTGAGCCAGGTCCATGCGGTCGTTGAGGAAGGCGCGGCGCGTGAATTCGCCGGGTTCGGCCAGCCGGATGTCGAGGTCGCGGCCTGCGGCCAGGCAGCTTTCCAGTACGCGGCGCAGTACGGCCGGGCCGCCATGCCCTTGCAGTTCGAGCACGTCTTCGCCGGTATAGGAATGCGGCGCGCGGAAGTAGATGGCGATGCCTTCGTCCAGCAATTCGCCGGCGCCGGATTTGAACGGCAGGTAGTGCGCATGGCGCGGCGTCAGTTCGCGCTGGAACAGGCGGCGTACGAGTTCGGACAGGTCCGTGCCGGAGATGCGGACGACGCCGATACCGCCTCTTCCGGGGGCGGTTGCGATGGCGGCGATGGGGGCGTAGGCGGACATATTTCGGGCAAGGCGAGGCGAGAACAATAAGGGAATATAACTGTTGCGCCGTCCCTTGTTTGCTGGTTAATGTGGCCCGGAGGTTCAAAACCCGAAACAATCCAGGGAGATCACAATGGCATCTCGGTTTTCGCGTGTCTTGGCCTGCGGCTCAGCCGCGGTGATATTGGCCTTCGGCACATTCAGTTCGGCTATGGCCCGCGATCTGGTGATCGCCCTGAAGACCGAGCCGTCCTCGATGGATCCGCAGTATCACGCGCTCACGCCCAATACGCAGATCTCCCAGACCATTTTCGATACCCTGGTTGCCACCGACGCGCAGCTCAAACCGCAGCCCGCGCTGGCCGAGTCCTGGACCGTGGACGGCAAGGTGTGGACCTTCAAACTGCGTCCCAATGTGAAGTTCTCCGACGGCACGCCGTTCACCGCGGAAGACGTGGTCTTTACTTATGCGCGTGTGCCCAAGGTGCCCAACAGCCCTTCGCCCTTCACGCTGTATCTGGGCTCGGTCGAGAAGACCGAAGCGGTCGATGCCAGCACCGTGCGCATCACCACCAAGGACGTGGCGCCGAACCTGCTGGTGAACCTGGCGCAATTGCCCATCATGTCGAAGAAGGCGGCGTCCGGCCCGGCCGCGGAAGGCAAGACGACCACCGAACTCAATAGCGGCGACGGCCTGATCGGCACCGGTCCCTACAAGTTCGTGTCGTGGAAGCGTGGCGCTGAATTCGTGCTGGCGCGCAACGACAATTATTGGGGCAAGAAGCCCGAATGGGATCGGGTGGTCTACCGCCCCATCAGCAACGCGGCGGCGCGCGTGGCCGCGCTGCTTGCCGGCGACGTCGACATGATCGAGGATCCTCCGACCGATGACCTGCCCAAGCTGAAGGGCGACAAGAAGCTATATGTGGAAGAAACGCCGTCGGTACGCGTTGTGTACCTGGCGCTGGATCAGTTCGCCGAACCGTCGCCCGGCGTGCAAGGCACCGACAAGAACCCCATGAAGGACAAGCGCGTGCGCGAGGCGCTGTCATTGGCGATCAACCGCGATGCGCTGGTCGAGCGCGTGATGGGCGGCGTGGCGCTGCCCGCAGGCAATCTGCTGCCCTACCCCATGTTCGGTTCCAGCAAGGAACATTCCAAGGCGCCCAAGGCCGACGTGGAAAAGGCCAAGGCGCTGCTGAAGGAAGCGGGCTATCCCAATGGATTCTCCATCACGCTGGGTTCGCCGTCGGGCCGCTATGTCAACGATTCGAAGGTGGCGCAGGCAATTGCGTCGATGTGGACCCGCATCGGCGTGAAGACCAGTGTGGATGCAATGGCGCCCCCGGTGTTCTTCAAGAACCGCGACAGCTATGCGTTCTCGGCCTATCTGGCGGGCTGGTCCGTGACCAGCGGCGAGATGTCCAACGCGCTGACGTCGTTGCTGGTGACGCGCAATCCGGAAGCGGGCCTGGGCACCACCAACCGCAGCCGCTATTCCAACCCCAATATGGACGCGCTGGTGAAGGAAGCCTCGTCCACCATGGACGACGCCAAGCGCGCGGACCTGTTGTCCAAGGCCAGCAACATCGCCATGGACGACTACGCCATGCTGCCGGTGCATTTTGAACTGTCGGTATGGGCGATGAAGAGCGACATCCGCTATCAGGGCCGTCCCGACCAGGTCACGCTCGCGCAGTTTGCAACGCTGAAGAAGTAAGGCGCTAGTGCTTGCAACAATCGTAAGAAGGCTGCTGCAGACCATCGTCGTCATGCTCGTCATGTCGGCGCTGGTCTTCGCCGGCATCTACATGGTGGGCGATCCGGTGTCGATGCTGGCGAGCCCCGAGGCCACCGAGGCGCAACGCGCCGCGGTGCGCGCATCGCTGGGCCTGGACCTGCCGCTCTGGCGGCAATACCTGATCTTCATGGGCCAGGCGGTGCGCGGCGATTTCGGCAATAGCTTCCTGACGGGCGAACCGGCCATGAGGCTGATCCTGGAGCGCATGCCGGCCACCGTGGAGCTGGCCTGTGTGGCCATGCTGCTGTCGGTGCTGATCGGCGTGCCGCTGGGCATCCTGGCGGGCCTGAAGCCCAAGGCGGTCGGTTCGCGCGCCATCATGACAGGCTCGGTGCTGGGCTTTTCGCTGCCCAACTTCTGGGTCGGCCTGATGCTCATCATGGTGTTCGCGGTGATCCTGGGCTGGGTGCCGGCGGGCGGGCGCGGCCAGACCGTCAGCATCGGCTCGCTGCAGCTCAGCGTGTTGACCTTTGACGGCTGGCTGAGCTTGGCGCTGCCCGCGGCCACGATCGCAATCGCCAAGTGCGCAATGATCATCCGCGTGACGCGGGCGGCCACGCGCGAAGCCTTGCCCATGGACTACATCAAGTTCGCGCGCGCCAAGGGCTTGTCTGAAAAGCGCGTGTTGGGCGTGCATCTGCTCAAGAACATTCTGATCCCGGTGGTGACGGTGGCAGGCCTTGAATTCGGCCAGGTGATGGCGTTCGCCGTCGTCACCGAGACCGTGTTTTCTTGGCCGGGCATGGGCAAGCTGCTGATCGATTCCATCATCAATCTGGATCGTCCGGTGGTGGTCGCATACCTGCTCTTGATCGTGTTCTTCCTGGTCATGTTGAATCTGGTGGTGGACATCATCTACACGGTGCTGGACCCCCGCGTACGCTTGGATAGCCGCCGATGAACACACCCGCCACCGCCGCCGCGCCGCCGGTTCAGGCCAAGGAGCAAACACCCTGGCGCCGCTTCCTGTCGGATTTCTTCGCCAGCAAGCTGGCCACGCTGGGCCTGATCATGCTGGTCCTGATCGTGGGCGCGGCGCTGCTTGCGCCGTGGATCGCGCCGCAGAATCCCTATGACCTGGCGACGCTGGACATCATGGATTCCAAGCTCAAGCCGGGCAGCGAAAGCGGCGACGGCAGCATGCGCTATTGGCTGGGCACCGACGGCCTGGCGCGCGACTTGTTTTCGGCGATTCTGTACGGCATGCGCACCAGCCTGCTGGTGGCCAGCGTGTCGGTGCTCGCGGCATTCGGCATCGGCGCCACGGTGGGTCTGGTGGCGGCCTATTTCGGCGGCCGCATCGATGCCTTGCTGATGCGGATTGTGGATATCCAGTTGTCGTTCCCCGCCATTCTGGTTGCACTGATGCTGCTGGCGATTCTGGGCAAGGGTGTGGATAAGGTGATCATCGCGCTGATCGTGGTGCAGTGGGCGTACTTCGCGCGCGCCGCGCGCGGCGCGGCGCTGGTCGAACGCGGCAAGGAATACGTGGAGGCAGCGCGCTGCATGTCGCTGTCCTGGGGGCGCGTGCTGTTCCGCCATGTGCTGCCGAACTGTATGCCGCCCTTGATCGTGATCGCCACCATCGATCTGGCGCACGCTATCGCGCTCGAAGCCACGCTGTCATTCCTGGGCGTTGGCGTGCCGGTGACGGAGCCGTCGCTGGGCATGCTGATCTACAACGGATTCGAGTACCTGCTGTCCGGCCAGTACTGGATTTCCTTCTTCCCGGGCATTGCGCTGGCGCTGGCCATCGTCGCCATCAACCTGGTGGGCGACCATCTGCGCGATGTGCTCAACCCGCGCCACGCGAACTGAGGGCGGGTGCGATGCAGACTCCTGTGGAAAAGTCCTTGTCGGCACCCACGCCCATTCTTGAGGTGCATGGCCTGAAGACGCATTTCTTCACGCGCAACGGCGTGGTGAAGGCGGTGGATGGCGTGGACCTGACGCTGGCTGAAGGCGAGATCCTGGGGCTGGTAGGCGAATCGGGATCGGGCAAGAGCATCACCGGCTTTTCGCTGATGGGGCTGCTGGATGAGCCGGGTCGCATCGTCGACGGCACCTTGCGGTTCAACGGCGAAGACCTGCGCACCGCAACGCCCGCGCGCTGGCGTGCGATCAGGGGCCAGGAGATCGCCATGATCTTTCAGGATCCCATGATGACCCTGAATCCGGTGCTGCGCGTCGATACGCAGATGATCGAGGCGGTGCAGGCGCATGGCAAGGTATCGCGCGAGCAGGCGCGCCAGCGCGCCGTGCAGACGCTGGCCATGGTGGGCATCCCTTCGCCCGAGGAGCGGCTGCGCACCTATCCGCATCAGTTGTCCGGCGGCATGCGGCAGCGCGTGGCGATCGCGATCGCGCTGTTGAATTCGCCGCGCATGATCATCGCCGACGAGCCCACCACCGCGCTCGACGTGACCATACAAGGGCAGATCCTGTTCGAAGTGCAGAAGCTGTGCCGCGAGACCGGCACGGCGCTCATCTGGATCACGCATGACCTGGCGGTGGTGGCGGGCCTGGCGGATCGCGTCGCGGTCATGTATGCGGGCCGCGTGGTGGAAACGGGCAGCACGCAGGCCGTCATCAGCCATCCCATGCATCCCTACACGCATGGCTTGATCGCTTCCATTCCCACGCCCGAATCCCGCGGCAAGCCGTTGGTTCCGATTCCGGGCATGACGCCGTCGCTGCTCAACCTGCCGCAAGGCTGTGCGTTCCGCGGGCGCTGTCCGCGCGCTACCGACGCCTGTCTGGTCGAACCGCAGCCGGTGGAAGTGCGCCCGGCGCAATGGGTGCGTTGCTGGCATGCCGGAGGACCAGACATCAAATGAGCGCAGCAGAACGCGAGTCCGCGGTTCCCATCCTGTCGCTGCGCGAGGTCGAGCTGCGTTTCGTGCAGCCGGTGGACCTGGCAGGCCGCATCGCCAACCTGTTGGGCGCCGGCTTGAAGACGCAGGTCGTGCATGCGGTGGCCGGCGTCGACCTGGATGTGCGGCAAGGCGAAGTGATAGGCATCGTCGGCGAATCGGGCTGCGGCAAATCCACGCTGGGCCGCATCGTGTCCGGCATCCTGCCGCCGACCGCGGGCGAGGTCAGCTACAAGGGCAAGGCTGTGAAGGCCATGGCGGGCCCGGAGCGGCGCGCCTATGAGTTGGGCGTGCAGATGATCTTCCAGGATCCCTATGCCTCGTTGAATCCGCGCATGCGCGTGCGCGAGATCATCGGCGAGGCGCCCGTGGCGCACGGCCTGGTCCGCGCGCGCGACAAGGCTGAATATGTGGCCGGGCTGATGCGCCAGGTCGGGCTGGATCCGGCTTTTGCACAGCGTTATCCCCATCAATTCTCCGGCGGCCAGAGGCAACGCGTAGGAATTGCGCGGGCCCTGGCGCTCAAGCCTTCGGTCATCGTCTGCGACGAGGCGGTCGCGGCGCTGGACGTTTCGATCCAGGCCCAGGTGCTTAATCTGTTCGAACAGTTGCGCGCCGACCTGGACCTGACCTATCTTTTTATCAGCCACAACCTCAGCGTGGTCAGCCACATATCGGACCGCGTGGCCATCATGTACCTGGGCCGCGTGGTGGAGCTGGCGCCCACCGACACGGTCTTCCGGCGCGCCAACCATCCGTACACGCAGGCCTTGCTGAAGGAACTGCCGACGCTGCAGCCGGGGCGGCGCACTTACCAGCCCATCAAGGGTGAGCTGCCGTCGCCGCTGGATCCGCCGGCGGGCTGCGCGTTCCACCCCCGCTGCCCGCATGCCATGCCGCGCTGCAAGACGGAGCGGCCGCTGTTGCGGGAAGTTGCGCCGGGACAGTTCAGCGCCTGCCATCTGAACGATGCGTGAAACCAAATACTTGAACCCAACTATTACGCCTTATCCACAGCCATGAAAACCATAGACGAAATCGAACGCGCCCACGGCGACCTCACTGCCTTGCGCCGCGATATCCACGCCCATCCTGAACTCGCCTTCCAGGAAACGCGCACGTCGACGCTGGTGGCGGAGCGTTTGCGCGGCTGGGGCCTGGAAGTCCACACCGGGCTGGGGAAAACCGGTGTGGTGGGCATATTGCGCGGCGGCAGCGGCAAGAAGACGATAGGCCTGCGTGCCGACATGGACGCGCTGCCCATGCCGGAGCACAACCGCTTCGCGCACAAGTCCACCATCAGCGGACGCATGCATGGCTGTGGCCATGACGGGCACACGACGATGCTGCTGGGGGCGGCGCAGTACCTGTCCACCCATCGCGATTTCGACGGCACGGTGGTGTTCATATTCCAGCCGGCCGAAGAAGGCGGCAACGCCGGCGCGCGCGCCATGATGCAGGACGGCCTGTTCGAGAAATTTCCCTGCGACGCGGTATTCGGCATCCACAACATGCCCGGCATGCCGGTCAACCAGTTTGGGTTCCGCGCAGGACCGACCATGGCCTCCAGCAACCGCTGGGACATCGTCATCAAGGGCGTGGGTGGCCACGCGGCGCAGCCGCACGCATCGGTGGACCCCATCATCGTCGCGGCCGACATGGTGCACGCCCTGCAGACGGTGATCTCGCGCGGCAAGAATCCGCTGGATCAGGCCGTGCTGTCGATCACGCAGATCCACGCGGGCGACGCCTACAACGTGATTCCCGGCGAAGCCGTGCTGCGCGGCACCGTGCGCACGTATTCGGTAGAGACCCTGGACAAGATCGAGGCCGACATGCGCCGCATCGCGACCACCTTGCCGCAGGTATATGGCGGCACAGGGGAACTGGATTTCGTGCGCGCGTATCCGCCGCTGGTCAACTGGGAAAAGGAAACCGCCTTCGCCGCCCAGGTGGCCGAAGACGCCTTCGGCGCTGAAAATGTGCAGCGCGAAATGCCCCCCTTCATGGGTGCGGAGGACTTCTCCTTCTTTCTGGAAGCGGTGCCGGGGACTTACTTGTTCCTGGGCAATGGCGACGGCGACCACCGCATGGAAACCTATCACGGCATGGGTCCGTGCCAGCTGCACAATCCGAATTACGACTTCAATGACGCCCTGCTGCCGGTGGGCGCGACTTATTGGGTGAAACTGGTGCAGGCGTTTCTGCCGAAGTCCTGACCCACGCAAGTCATTGATTTAAAAGGCGCAGACTTTCAAAGGTCTGCGCCTTTTTCATGGCGTGGCCGAGTTGTGCACAGCCTGTCCACTGGCTATTCACCGCCTATCCACCGGGATATCCCCCGGCAATCCACCGCTTTTCCCGAGCTTGCCACCAGGCTTATCCCAAGACTTATCCACAGGCTTCGCCGCGCGCTACACCGGCGAAATTCTCCCGTTCCAAGGGTAAATGCGTATGTCCGCGAGTCCGGCTCGGCCTTGACTCATTTGGGCGCGCCAGCCTAGCATTGATATAACTGTGAAATATCACTGTTATTTTAATTGGCCGTTCCCACCCTACCTTGAACAGGAAATCCCATGGTCCACAAAGTACGCATCACCAGCCCCCACGTCGCCGAAGCCGAACCCGGCCTGTGGTCCAACTGCCTGCGCGTGAAAGATTCGGTTTATCTGTCTGGGCTGACCGCCCGCGCCAACGACGGCACGACGATCCAGGGCGCGGATGCCTATGAACAGGCCCAGGTCATCTTTGCAAAGATGAAGCATCTGCTGGAAGCCGCAGGCGGCCAGATCGACGACATGGTGACGATGACGATCTTCCTGACCAACATGGCGGACAACCAGCAGGTGTGGAAGGCGCGCCGCGAATTCTTCAGCGGTGATTTCCCCGCCTGCGCACTGGTGCAGGTATCCGCCCTGGCCAAGCCCGAGATCCTGGTGGAAATCCAGGGCCAGGCGCGTCTCGCGGACTGACACCATGAAAATTGTTCGCTATGCCAGCGAGTCCGGCCCGGTATTGGGCCGGCTGGATGGCCAGGCCATTACGCCCTTCCAGGGCGTGGCAGACGTACAGGCGCTGCTAAGCAATGTCGTGCAGGCCAGCGGCGCGGCGGTGCCGCTGGAGTCGGTGCGTCTGCTTGCGCCCATCATCCCGCAGCGCAATGTGTTCTGCGTGGGCTGGAACTATCTCAAGCACTACGACGAAAGCAAAGGCAAGCGCGAAGGGCAGGAGGTCGAACTGCCTGAGCGCCCTACCTTCTTCAGCAAGCTGCCCACCACGGTCGTGGGGCCGCGCGACAGCGTGCCGCTGCACGAGGCCTATACCGCCAAGCTGGACTGGGAGGTCGAGCTGGCCGTGGTGATCGGCAAGGAGGGACGCGATATCGCCGAAGCCGATGCCCTCAGCCATGTGTTCGGCTATACGGTAGCCAATGACCTCAGCGCGCGCGATCTGCAACGCGCGCACGGCGCGCAATGGTTCAAGGGCAAGAGCCTGGACGCGACCTGCCCGATGGGGCCGGTCCTGATCACCGTGGATGAAATCGGCGACCCGCAGAATCTCGCCCTGGGCTGCGAGGTCAATGGCGTGCGCATGCAGCATGGCCACACACGCAACCAGATCTTCAGCGTGGCGCGTGTGATCGCCGAGCTGTCGCAAGGACTCACTCTGCTGCCGGGCGACGTCATCCTGACCGGCACGCCCGAGGGGATAGGCGCGGCTCGCCAACCCCCCGTGTTCCTGGCTGACGGCGACGTCGTGGAATGTTGGGTGGAAGGCATAGGCTCATTGCGCAACGTCGTGCGAGCGGGCCTGCGCTACGCGGAATAAGCCGACGAGCGTTCGGCACCGATGAAAAATCAAGGGGTAGATATCATGAAGAAAACCGTACTGTTAGTCGCGCTGGGGCTGGCCAGCGTGAACGCCGCCGCCGACACTTTCCCGTCGCAGCCCATGACGTTGATCGTGCCGTACACCGCGGGCGGTTCCTCGGACGCGCTGGCGCGGGCGCTGGCCAAGGCCATTGCCAAGAACAACGGCGCCAACATCATTGTCGAAAACCGTCCTGGCGGCAGCACCGTGATAGGCGCGCAGACCTTGCTGGGCAAGCCCGCAGACGGCAACACCGTCCTGTTGATCGCGGCGAGCTTCGTCATCAATCCCTACTTGCTGAACCAGTTGCCCTATGACAGCGTGAAGGACTTCCAGCCGGTCACGCAGTTGGCGTCCAACCCGCATGTGCTGGTGGTCGGACCCAAGGTCCCGGCCGGCGATCTGAAGGCGTTTCTGGCGTGGGCCAAGGAACAGGGCGACAAGGCGACCTTCTCTTCGTTCGGCAATGGTTCATCGGGCCACCTGGGCTTCGAGATGCTGAAAAAGCAGGCCGGCCTGGGCATGATGCACGTGCCATACAAGGGCGCGGCGCCGGCCACCATGGCGGTGCTGAGCGGCGAAGTGGATGCGACCCTGGGGGACGTGGGCGTGGTCGCGCCGCATATCCAGGCGGGCAAGCTGCGCGCCCTCGCGGTGGCTGGAAGCGTACGCACGCCAGCACTGCCCGATGTGCCGACCTTTGCCGAGGCCGGCTTGCAGGGTTTCGAATCGCAAACCTGGATGGGGCTGCTGACGCGTAGCGGCGTGCCCGCGGAACGGGTGCAGCGCCTGAACCAGATGTACTCGGCAGCGCTGCAGGACGCCGACGTGCGCCAGATCCTGGCACAGCAGGGCATGGTGGCGGCGGCCTCCGCCCCGGACACGTTTGCGGCCTTCATGAAAGCGGAATCCGCCAAATATGGGCAGGCCATCAAGGATGGCAACGTGCGCATCGATTGAGGAAACGCTGGTCCGCCCGCACCGGTCGCTATAATCGCAGCGGTCTGCGCCGGTAGCGGCGCGTGGTCAGCAACCATCACCGCATGCCCAAAACCCTTACCCCCAAGCGACTGCAGGAAGACACCGCGCCGGCGGCTTCGCTCGGCGAACAGGCGTATATCGCGATCAAGCGCATGATCCTGACGCAGGAGCTGCGCGCGGGGGACCAGATCAATGTTGCGCAACTGAGCGAACAGCTGTCGCTTGGCCGCAGCCCCATCCACCTGGCCATACACCGGCTGGATCGCGAGGGCCTGGTCGACATCCTGCCGCGCAAGGGCATTCTGGTCAAAGCGGAAACCATAGACAGCTTCCTCGAACTGATTGCGGCGCGCCTATTGGTTGAACCGCATCTGACCGGCCTGGCTGTGGACAATGCCACGCCGGCGCTGCTGGAACGCTTGCAAGCGCTGGTAGCGGCAGGTTGGGAATGCCATGAACGCCAGGACCGCCTGGGCAGCATGGAAATCGACCGCAGATTCCACCAGACGCTGTACGAAGCCGCCCGCAATGACATCCTGGCGGAGTTTGCGGGCAGTCTGCTGGACCGTTCCATGCGCCTGTGGTTCCGACCGCCTGCGGGCAAGGCCGAAAAGCCCAATGTGGCGGAACTGGAAGACCTGTACAAGATGGTCGAGCGCGGCGATAAAAAGGCCGCGGTGCGCAAGATGGAGCAGCATATCGGCTCCGTGCGCGGCAAGTTCCTTTCGCGCGAATAAGCTTATAGCCGCAACGCGAGGGCGCGCCATATGACGCGCAGGCTTGAACAAAGGCCGAATAATTCGTTTGCGTAGGGGTTGCCCGTTTTCATAATGGATCGTTCCTGAGCCGGCCTGGCCGGCGGCATTCGCGCAAGGAGCGATCCATGTCCCAGAGCAACGCGTTGCGCCTGTCCGAGGCGTATGCCGAACCCGCGACGCAAGCCTTTTCGATCCGCCCTCTGGCGGCCGTGACAGGCGCAGAAATCGTCGGCATCGACCTGTCGCGCGAGCTGGCCCCGGCCGATTTCGCCCAGGTGCATCGTGCGCATCTGGACCATCACCTGCTGGTGTTCCGCGACCAGCGCATCACGCCGAAACAGCACATCGATTTCAGCCGCCGCTTCGGCCGCCTGATGATCCATGTGCTGCATCAATTCCATCTGCCTGGGCATCCCGAGATCCTCATCGTCTCCAACATCGTCGAAGACGGCCAGCCGATAGGGCTGGGCGATGCCGGCAAGTACTGGCATTCGGACATCTCGTACAAGGAACTGCCGAGCCTGGGCTCGCTGCTGCACGCGCAGGAGCTGCCTGCGCAAGGGGGCGACACGCTGTTCGCCGACATGCATGTGGCGTACGACACCCTGCCGGCCGTCTTGCGCGACGCCATCGAAGGCAAGCGCGCCGTGCATTCCTATCTGGCCAAATACGGCCAATTGCAGAAGGAAGGCGCGTGGCGCCCCAATCTCAGCGCGCAGCAGGTGGCGCAGGTGCAGGAAGTGATTCATCCGGTGGTGCGCACCCATCCCGAAACCGGCCGCCGCGCGCTGTTCGTGAGCGAGGGCTTCACCACCCGTATCGAAGGCCTGCCCGAAGACGAGAGCCGCCAGATCCTGGACGAGCTGTTCGCCCATAGCATCCGGCCCGAACACATCTACCGCCACCAATGGCAGCCGCATGACCTGGTGTTCTGGGACAACCGTTCCCTGATCCACCTGGCCGGCGGCACGCCGGACCATCTGCGCCGCAAGCTGTACCGCACCACCATCGAAGGCGACCTGCCTTTCTGATGGTCAGCCTGCCGCAATTTCGCGCAAACCATTTATCCACAGGGACCGCCATGGGTTTTTCCTCCGCTCTACGTGATCGCTTGGTCCAGGCCGCTACCGGCGCAGGCCTAGCGCTGATACTTGCCGTGCTGGCGCTGGCTTCACCCACGCCGGCCATGGCGGAAGGCCGCATCCGCATCGCCGAGCAGTACGGCATTGTTTATTTGCTGCTGAACGTGGCGCGTGACCAGCAATTGATCGAAAAGCACGGCAAGGCCGATGGTGTGGATATCTCGGTCGAGTGGGCCAAGCTGTCTGGCGGCTCGGCGGTGAACGATGCGCTGCTGTCGGGAGCGGTGGATATCGCGGGGGCGGGCGTGGGACCGCTGCTGACGATCTGGGATCGCACGCGCGGCAAGCAGAACGTGAAGGGCGTGGCTTCACTGGGCAACTTTCCCTACTACCTGGTCAGCAACAATCCCAACGTGAAGACGATTGCCGACTTCACCGACAAGGATCGCATCGCGGTGCCGGCGGTGGGCGTGTCGGTGCAATCGCGCGTGTTGCAGCTGGCGTCGGCCAAGCTGTGGGGCGATGCGCAGTTCAACAAGCTGGACAAGATTTCCGTCGCGCTGCCGCATCCAGACGCGGCCGCTGCCATCATCGCGGGCGGCACGGAAATCACCGGGCATTTCGGCAACCCGCCCTTTCAGGAGCAGGAACTCGCCGGGAATCCCAATGCGCGCATCGTGCTCAAATCCTATGACGTGCTGGGCGGACCCAGTTCGTCGACGGTGTTGTTCGCCACCGAGAAATTCCGCAAGGAAAATCCGAAGACCTACAAGGCGTTCCAGGCCGCATTGCAGGAAGCCGCCCAGTTTGCCGCCGCCAATCCGGAACAGGCTGCGGACACCTATCTGCGCGTCACCGGCGCCAAGCTGGACCGCGACTTCCTGATCAAGGTGATCAAGAATCCCGACGTGCAATTCAAGCTGGAACCGCAGAATACCTACGCGCTAGCCGAATTCATGCACAAGGTCGGCGCGATCAAGAACGCGCCGGCAAGCTGGCGCGACTATTTCTTTGACGATGCCATCATCGCGCAAGGCAGCTGATATGGGGCTGAGCGCCGCAGCCCCTGTGGATAACACCGAAAAGGCCGCGCCTTTGCTGGCTGTGGATAAGGTGTCGATCGAATATAAGACGCGCGAACGGCGCGTGCGCGCCACGCATCAGGTCAGTTTCGACGTGCATGATGCGGAGCGCTTTATCCTGCTGGGGGCATCCGGCTGCGGCAAGTCCACGCTGCTCAAGGCGATCGCGGGCTTCATCGAGCCGACCGAAGGCCGCATCGCCGTCGACGGCAAGACCGTGCGTGGCCCCGGGCCAGACCGCATCGTGGTGTTCCAGGAATTCGACCAATTGCCGCCGTGGAAGACGCTGCGCCAGAACGTGGCGTTTCCGCTGGTGGCCTCGCGCAAGCTCGGCAGGCGCGAGGCCGACGAGCGCGCCATGCACTACCTGGATAAGGTCGGGCTGTCCGCGTTCGCCGATGCCTATCCGCACACCTTGTCTGGCGGCATGAAGCAGCGCGTGGCCATTGCCCGCGCCCTGGCCATGCAGCCGCGGGTACTGCTGATGGACGAACCCTTCGCGGCGCTGGACGCGTTGACGCGGCGGCGCATGCAGGAAGAACTGTTGGCATTGTGGGAAGGCGAGCGCTTCACGCTGCTGTTCGTCACGCATTCGATCGAAGAGGCATTGGTGCTGGGCAGCCGCGTGCTGTTGCTGTCGCCGCATCCGGGGCGCGTGCGCGCCGAGCTGAACGCGCATGCCTTCGGGCTGCACAGCCAGGGCTCCGCGGCCTTCCAGTCGGCTGCCAGACGCATTCATGACCGGCTGTTCGATGTCGCGCCGGCGCAAGCGCCCGCCGAACGGGCTGCGGCCTGAAGGAAACATGCATGAGTACTGCTTACGCGGGCGCCGTGCCCGTACGCCCCGAAGTGGAGTACGAACTGCCGCCTCTTCCGCCGCAAGCGGCTGAGGCGTCCCTGCCCTGGCATGAGCGCCTATGGCAGCACGCCAGCCTGCGCAAGCTGGCGATCCTGGCGCTGCTGGCCGGCATCTGGGACCTGGCGGCGCGCTATACCGATAACGATCTGCTGCTACCCAGCGCCACGCAGACGGCGGTGGCCTTCGTGCAGGGCATCGCCGGCGGCGAGCTGCTGGCGCGCGCCGGGCAGTCGTTGCGCGTGCTGGCGCAGGGCTATGCGGCCGGCGTGGCGTTGGCCTTCGTGCTGACCACGCTGGCGGTGTCGACGCGCTTCGGGCGCGATCTGCTGTCCACCTTGACCGCCATGTTCAACCCCCTGCCCGCCATCGCGCTATTGCCGCTGGCGTTGTTGTGGTTCGGGCTGGGCGAAGGCAGCCTGGTGTTCGTGCTGATCCATTCGGTGTTGTGGGCGCTGGCGCTGAACACGTATGCGGGCTTTCTGGGGGTGTCGGAGACTCTGCGCATGGCGGGTCGCAATTACGGCCTGACCGGTCTTCGCTATGTGCTGCAGATCCTGGTGCCCGCCGCCTTGCCGGCCATCCTCGCGGGGTTGAGGATAGGCTGGGCGTTTGCGTGGCGCACGCTGATCGCGGCGGAACTGGTGTTCGGGGCTTCCAGCGGCAAGGGCGGCCTGGGCTGGTACATCTTCCAGAACCGCAACGAGTTATACACAGACCGGGTGTTCGCGGGGCTGGCGGCGGTCGTCATCATCGGCTTGCTTGTGGAAAACCTGGTGTTCGATACCGTGGAGCGTGTGACGGTCAGGCGTTGGGGCATGCAGCGCTGATTGCCCGCCACGCAGAGCGGGGTTGCGAGCACAAAAAAAGGCGGCCCGGATGGGCCGCCTTATGCATGGGCGCGTCGCGCTTTACAGCTTCAGTCCCAGCGCCTTGGCAACGCCGGCGGCGTAGGCGGGATCCGCCTTGCGGAAATGTTCCAGCTGGCGGCGCTGGATTTCTTCCGGCACGCCGGCCATGTGGCGGCCGATGTTGCCGAACAACAGCTCTTGCTGCGCCGGCGTCATCAGGCGGAACAAGGCGCCCGGCTGCGAGTAGTAGTCATCGTCCACGCGATGGTTCCAGCGCGCCGCGGCCTGGCCGTCCAACGGCAGGGGCGGTTCGCCCGCGGACGGGGTTTCCTTCCACTGGCCCGCGCTGTTGGGCTCGTAGTTCAACGTCGCTCCGGCGTTGCCGTCGACGCGGCCCGCGCCGTCGCGGTGAAAGCTGTGGAACGGGCAACGCGGCGCGTTCACCGGGATCTGATGGTGGTTGATGCCCAGGCGGTAGCGGTGCGTATCGCCATACGAGAACAGGCGGCCCTGCAGCATTTTGTCGGCCGAAAAACCGATGCCCGGGACCACGTTGGCTGGCGTGAAGGCGGCCTGCTCCACTTCGGCGAAGTAGTTCTCGGGATTCTTGTTCAGTTCCAGCACGCCCACTTCGATCAGCGGATAGTCGCCGTGCGGCCAGACCTTGGTGAGGTCGAAGGGGTTGATGTGATACGTCGCGGCTTCGGCCTCGGGCATGATCTGCACCTTCAGCGTCCACTTCGGGAAATTGCCCTGCTCAATGTTGTCGAACAGGTCGCGCTGCGAGCTTTCGCGGTCATGGGCGACCACTTGCGCGGCTTCCTCGTCGCTCAGACAGGCGATGCCCTGCTGCGATTTGAAGTGGAACTTCACGTAGAAGCGCTCGCCGTCCTTGTTGATGAAGCTGAACGTGTGCGAACCGAAGCCGTGTTGCTGGCGCAGGTTGGCGGGAATGCCGCGGTCGCTCATCAGGGTCGTGACCTGGTGCAGCGATTCGGGGTTGAGCGACCAGAAGTCCCAGGCGGCGGTGGCATTGCGCAGATTGGTCTTGGGGTCGCGTTTCTGGGTGTGGATGAAGTCGGGGAATTTCAGCGGGTCGCGGATGAAGAAGACCGGCGTGTTGTTGCCCACCAGGTCCCAATTGCCTTCCTCGGTGTAGAACTTGATGGCGAAGCCGCGCACGTCGCGCTCGGCGTCCGCCGCGCCGCGCTCGCCGGCCACGGTCGAGAAGCGCAGGAACAGCGGGGTCTGCTTGCCGACCTGGGAAAAGATATTGGCGCGGGTGTAGCGCGAGATGTCGTGGGTGACGGTGAAGGTGCCGTAGGCGCCGGAGCCCTTGGCGTGCACCACGCGTTCAGGGATGCGCTCGCGGTCGAAATGGGCGAGCTTTTCTATCAGCCAGAAGTCTTCCAACAGCGCCGGGCCGCGCGGGCCGGCGGTCAGCGTGTTGTTATTGTCGGCCACGGGCGCGCCTGCGGCGGTGGTCAGATGCGTCTTCTTGTCGGTCATAGCACACTCCCTATGAAATGCTGGAATGCGGGGAGCCACTGTGGGCCCCGCGCCGTGTCTGGGACAACCCCGGCATTGCCGGCCAGGGGCTATCTCCGACACATCATAGGGGTCTTGCCTTACTGTGTGAAGTTGATTGATCTATAAAACTTGATAAAGAATAACTATCAAGAAAGTCGCGGATTGGCATGGAGCATCCTGCCGGGGCGAAAAAAAACCGGTCCGCATGGGACCGGTTTCTTGAGCAAGCGCGGATATCAGCGGTTGGCTGCAGCTTCCGTCTTGCGCTGCATGGCGCGGGTGATGGACCACTGCTGCGCGATCGACAGGGTGTTGTTGACGCACCAGTAGAGCACCAGGCCGGCCGGGAAGAAGAACATCATCCCGCCGAACACCAGCGGCATGATCATCATGACCTTGGCCTGGATGGGGTCCGGAGGCGTCGGGTTCAGTTTGATCTGCAGGAACATGGTGGCCATCATGATGGCGGGCAGAATGAAGTACGGGTCGCGGATCGACAGGTCGTGCACCCACAGGATCCACGGCGCGCCGCGCATTTCCACGCTGGCCAGCAGCACCCAGTACAGCGAGATGAACACCGGGATTTGCACCACCATCGGCAAGCAGCCGCCCAGCGGATTGATCTTCTCGGTGCGGTACATCTCCATCATGGCCGCGTTGAGCTTCTGCTTGTCGTCGCCGTACTTTTCCTTCAGGGCCTGCAGGCGCGGAGCGACCTGCTTCATGCGGGCCATGGAGCGGTAGCTGGCGGCGGCCAGGGGGTAGAACACGGCCTTGATCAGCACGGTCAGCGCCACGATCGTCCAGCCCCAGTTGCCCAGGAGGGAGTGCAGCCAGGTCATCAGCTTGAACAGCGGCTTGGCGATGATGGTCAGCCAGCCGTAGTCGACCACCAGTTCCAGACCGGGGGCCAGGGCCGCCATGGCCTTCTGGTCTTGCGGACCGACCCACAGGTGCGAGTCGACGCGCGTGGCGGCGCCAGGGGCGATCTCGCCCACGGCTTCGATGCTGCGAGCGGCGTACAGGTTCTTCTGCACTTCCAGCAGTTCGTTGGTGCGCTGCTTGCCCTGCGGGGGCACCCAGGCGGTGGCGAAATAGTGCTGGACCACGGCGATCCAGCCGTTGTCCGATTGCTTGATGTAGCTGGCCTTCTTCTTTTCGATGTCGCTGAAGGTGATCTTCTGGAACTTGTCCTGTTCCGAGTAGACCGCGAAACCGGTGAAGGTGTGATAGAAGCTGGACGTGTCGGCGGGGTCGTTGCCGTCGCGTTCGAGCTGCAGGTACAGGGCGGGCGACACGGGGGCGGCGCCTACGTTGGCCAGGTCGTGGCGCACGTCGACGTCATAGCGGCCGCGGTGCAGGGTGAAGGTCTTGGTGACTTTCACGCCGCCGGATTCGCCTTCGAAGGCGACCACCAGGTTGTCGCCGGTCAGCTGGCGCTCCGAGGACACGATACGGAAAGGCGTCTGGTGCGTGGGGAAGCTCTGGCCGTTGGGGGCGCCGACCACGCCGGTCTGCACCACGTAGTTCAGGCCGGCGGCGCGGTCCAGCAGCACCGTGGGCTTGTCCGGTTGGCCGGTAGCCGGGTACTTCAGCAGCTCGGCGCGCACCAGTTGGGCGCCCATGGTGTCGAACGTCAGGCGCAGCACGTCGGTCGTGATGACGACTTCTTCCGAACGCGCGGCAGCCGGCGCCGCAGCCCCGGGCACGGCGGATGCCGCGGCGGTCGCGGGGACAGGCGCACTGGGCACCGAGGGCGTCGCGTTGTTCGCGGCAGCCTGCGGCTCGCTCGTGGTGGCGGCCGGCGTGGGGCCGAACAGCGACGGCTTGCCGTTATGGATCTGCCAGTTGTTCCATAGGAGCAACAGCGAGAAGGAAAAAATCATCCAGAGGACGGTTCGTCGGATATCCATGGTGCCTACTGAGGTGAATACGGGCCAGCAAAGCCCGCCAGTTTAGCGTCAATCGTGCTCGGTGCGGTGGCTGTGGGAACAGCACGAGGGGCCATTGGTTCCCTTGGCCGGCGGAACCGGATCCAATCCGCCCGGCGACCAAGGGTGGCAGCGCCCTATTCGCCGGACCGCCAGCCAGAAGCCGCGCCAGGCGCCGTGGCGCTCGATCGCTTCGATCGCATACGCCGAGCAGGTGGGAGTAAAGCGGCACTGCCGGCCGATCCAGGGACTCAGGAAAAACCTGTAGAACCGGATCGGGGCAATGAGTAAAGCCTTGATCATCGCGCGATCCGCTCAAAGTGAGCGTCCACTTCGGCTCTGGCCGCGCGTTTCAGCGCAGTGAGCGTGGCGGGCGCAACCTTGCTATGCAGGCGCACGACGTAATCTTTTGCCGGCAACCCCAGGCGCCGATGGCGGAACGCCTCGCGGATGACCCGCTTGATGGCGTTACGCGTGCTGGCGTGGGCGGCGAACCGCTTGGCGATCACCAGGCCCAGGCGCGCACAGGCATCCTGGCCGGGAGGCAGATCATTGGGAGCGGCGCTCACAATGAAGAACGCCCCTCGGGCAAGACGCCGGCCTTTGAGGGCGGCGGCGAACTCGGAGGGGCGATGCAGCCGCGCCTCCGGCGGAAGCGTGGAGCGCGGCATGGACTGCAGGTCAGGCGTCAGGATTCCGGAAAAACCGGAAAACCAGGACTTAGACGGCCAGACGCTTGCGGCCCTTGGCGCGGCGAGCGTTCAGGATAGCGCGGCCAGCGCGGGTTTTCATGCGCACGCGAAAGCCATGGGTGCGCTTGCGGCGGGTAACGGAAGGTTGGTAGGTACGTTTCATGGACGATCCACAAAAAGAACAAAAGTCAGAAGGGACCTGCCCGGAAGGGTTCCTGGTCGCGCATTCAGGAAGCGGGTATCTAATGAGCATTTTTGCAACAGGTGCAAAAAACAACTCGTAGACGGGGCTCTGACCGGGGAAACCCCGGGCGACTTATAGAAGCTAAAACCAGGCAGTTGCATGGGCGTAGGCATCGTTAGACACCACCGGCAACAAAGCGCGGCTAAGCTCTCTGTGGAACCTTCTGACAGACAGAATTCGGAAAAGCCCACCATTTCAGCAAGTTTTCCCTGTCTTGTCAAACAGTTAAGCCTGGGCCATGCAGACACTTATGCCCTACCCTGTGGATAACCCCAGCCCAGGCAAGGTAGAATCGAGGTTTGAATAAGAGCGACATGAAAGAATTCTGGCAGACCTGCGTCAGTCGTCTTGAGCAGGAACTCCCCCCCCAACAAATCAGCGCGTGGATACGACCGCTGGTCCCGCTTGCGTACGACGAAACGCAGGCGGTGCTGCGCGTTGCCGCGCCCAACCGCTTCAAGCTGGATTGGGTGCGAAAGAACTTTTCCCACCAGATCGAAGCGTTGGCCGCGGAGTGGTTCGAGCGTCCGGTGCAGGTACTGTTTGAGTTGCCCTCCCAAGGCACTGCGCCGCGTATGCCGGTCGCGCCCGTGCGCGCTCCGCAACCCGCGCAAACGTACCCGTCCGGTGGTTCCCCTGCAGGCGGCGCGCCGCCGCCCGGACCCGCGCTAGCGCCCGCCCAGCCTGCTCCTGCGCCCGCGACGACGGCGGCTGCGCAAGCGGTGAACGCGGACGCAGCCAACATCGTGTACGAGCGCTCACGCCTGAACACCGACCTGACGTTCGAGAACTTCGTGACGGGTAAGGCGAACCAGCTGGCGCGCGCCGCCGCGCTGCAGGTGGCCGAGAACCCCGGCACGTCCTACAACCCACTGTTCCTGTACGGCGGCGTGGGCTTGGGCAAGACCCACCTGATCCACGCCATCGGCAATGCCATGGTGGCGGCGGGCACCGGTGTGCGCGTGCGCTATGTGCATGCCGACCAGTACGTGTCTGACGTGGTGAAGGCGTACCAGCGCAAGGCGTTCGACGATTTCAAGCGCTACTACCATTCGCTCGACCTGCTGCTGATCGACGATATCCAGTTCTTCTCCGGCAAGAACCGCACGCAGGAAGAATTCTTCTACGCGTTCGAAGCGATGGTGGCCCAGCGCAAGCAGATCATCATCACCAGCGACACGTATCCGAAGGAACTGTCGGGCATCGACAGCCGCCTGATCTCGCGCTTCGATTCCGGCCTGACGGTGGCCATCGAGCCGCCGGAACTAGAAATGCGCGTGGCGATCCTGCTGCGCAAGGCGGAATCCGAAGGCGTGCCCATGCCCGAGGAAGTGGCGTTCTTCATTGCCAAGCATCTGCGCAGCAACGTGCGCGAACTGGAAGGCGCGCTGCGCAAGGTCCTGGCCTACGCCCGCTTCCACGGCCGCGACGTGCTGACGGTGGATGTCTGCAAGGAAGCCCTGAAGGACTTGCTGTCGGTATCCAACGGCCAGATCACCGTGGAGAACATCCAGAAGACGGTGGCGGATTTCTACAAGATCAAAGTGGCCGACATGTACTCGAAACGCCGGCCCGCCAATATCGCTTTGCCGCGCCAGGTCGCGATGTACCTGGCCAAGGAGCTGACCCAGAAAAGCCTGCCGGAAATCGGCGATCTGTTCGGTGGTCGTGATCACACCACCGTGCTGCATGCCGTACGCAAGATTTCCGACGCCCGCGCCAAGCAAGCGGAGCTCAACCATACCCTGCACGTGTTGGAACAAACTCTAAAAGGATGAACATGCAACTCGTACAAACCACACGCGATGCATTGCTGAAACCGCTATCGACTGTGGCGGGCATCGTCGAAAGACGCCATACCCTGCCCATTCTGGCGAACATCCTGATGCGCAAGGAAGGCAACAAGGTTGCCTTCATTGCGACCGACCTGGAAGTACAGATCACCACCCATGCCGATTTCGGCGTGGGTCAAGACAACGAATCCACCACGGTCGCCGCGCGCAAGCTGCTGGACATCCTGAAGGCCCTGCCGGACACCGGCGACGTGCGCCTGGCGCTGGCCAGCAACAAGCTGTCGGTACAGTCGGCCAAGAGCCGTTTCGCGCTGCAGACGCTGGCTGCCAGCGAATTCCCCACCGTGGCTCAGCCCGAGCAGTGGGACGTGTCGCTGACCATGCCGCAGCGCACGCTGCGTCACCTGTTCAACATGGTGCACTTCGCCATGGCGCAACAGGACATCCGCTACTACCTGAACGGCATGCTGCTGGTGTTCGAACCGGGCCGCGTGCGCGCCGTCGCCACCGATGGCCACCGCCTGGCGCACTGCTCGACGGAAGCCGACGGCATCAGCGAACGCCATGAAGTGATCGTGCCGCGCAAGACCGTGCTGGAAATGCAGCGCCTGCTGGAAGACTCCGACGAGCCTGTCTCCATCGACGTGGCGCCGGGCCAGATCCGTTTCCGCTTCGGCGACGTGGAACTGGTGTCCAAGCTGGTTGAAGGCAAGTTCCCCGACTTCACGCGCGTGATCCCGACGAACTACACGCGCCATTTCCTGGTCAACCGCGAAGCGCTCCAGGGCAGCCTGCAGCGCGCCGCCATCCTGACCACCGACAAGTTCAAGGGCGTGCGCCTGCAACTGGCGCAGAACCAGATGAAGATTTCGTCTTCCAACGCCGAGCAGGAAGAGGCGCAGGAAGAAATCGACATCGACTACGGCCATGAAGCGCTGGATGTGGGCTTTAACGTCGGCTACCTGCTCGACGTGCTGGCCAACGTCAAGGTGGACAACATCCAGTGGTCGGTCATGCCCGATGCCAACGCGTCGGCGCTCATCACCTTGCCCGAAGACGACCAGTTCAAGTACGTCGTCATGCCCATGCGGATCTGATCCGCGCCACTTGTGGGTTTGTGCCGCGGCGCAGCCTCGTGCTGCGTCCGCGGTCCGGCCGCCAGGCCGTTCTTTAAAGCGTTATCGATACAGACATGTCAGATCAGCAGAACACCACTCCCGAGAACAGCGGCTACGGCGCTGACTCGATCAAGATGCTCAAGGGGCTGGAGGCCGTGCGCAAGCGCCCCGGCATGTACATCGGCGACACGTCCGACGGCACCGGCTTGCACCACATGGTGTTCGAAGTCGTCGACAACGCCATCGACGAAGCCCTGGCCGGCTATTGCGACGACATTGTCGTCACGATCCACACCGACAACTCCATCTCGGTCACCGACAACGGCCGCGGCATTCCCACCGACATCCACAAGGACGACGAATTCCACCGCAGCGCGGCGGAAATCGTCATGACCGAACTGCATGCCGGCGGCAAGTTCGACCAGAACTCCTACAAGGTGTCTGGCGGCCTGCACGGCGTGGGCGTGTCTTGCGTGAACGCGCTGTCCGAATGGCTGCGGCTGACCATCCGCCGCAACGGCGAAGTGCACCAGATGGAATTCCGCCAAGGCGAGCGCGTCGCGCCCCTGGCGGTGACCGGCACGACCGACAAGCGCGGCACCGAAGTGCGCTTTCTGGCCGACCCGATCATCTTCAACAACATCGAGTACCACTACGAGATCCTCTCCAAGCGCCTGCGCGAGCTGTCGTTCCTGAACAATGGCGTGAAGATCCGCCTGATCGACCAGCGCCAGGGCAAGGAAGAGAACTTCGCGTTCTCCGGCGGCGTGAAGGGCTTCGTCGAATACATCAACCGCAGCAAGACCGTGCTGCACCCGAACGTGTTCTCGGTCACCACCGAGTCCTCGGCGGGCGGCGTGCCGGTCGGCGTCGAAGTGGCGATGCAGTGGAACGACAGCTATAGCGAAAGCGTGCTGTGCTTCACCAACAACATCCCGCAGCGCGACGGCGGCTCGCACCTGACCGGCCTGCGCGCGGCGATGACCCGCATCATCAACAAGTACATCGCCGATAACGAACTGGCCAAGAAGGCCAAGGTCGAAACCTCCGGCGACGACATGCGCGAAGGCCTGGCCTGCGTGCTGTCGGTGAAGGTGCCCGAACCCAAGTTCAGCAGCCAGACCAAGGACAAGCTGGTCTCCAGCGAAGTGCGCCCGGCGGTTGAAGAAGCCGTGGCCCGCACGCTGGAATCCTGGCTGCTCGAGAACCCGATCGACGCCAAGGCGCTGTGCGCCAAGATCGTCGAAGCCGCCCGCGCGCGCGAAGCCGCGCGCAAGGCGCGCGAGATGACCCGCCGCAAGAGCGTGCTGGAAGGCGCCGGCCTGCCCGGCAAGCTGGCCGACTGCCAGGAAAAGGATCCGGCGCTGTGCGAGCTCTACATCGTCGAGGGTGACTCCGCAGGCGGCTCGGCCAAGCAGGGCCGCGACCGCAAGTTCCAGGCCATCCTGCCGCTGCGCGGCAAGGTGCTGAACGTGGAGAAGGCGCGCTTCGACCGCCTGATCGCCAGCGAACAGATCGCCACGCTGATCACCGCGCTGGGAACCAGCATCGGTCCCGACTTCAACGTCGACAAGCTGCGCTACCACCGCCTCATCATCATGACCGACGCGGACGTGGACGGCGCGCACATCCGCACCCTGCTGCTGACGCTGCTGTACCGCCAGATGCCCGAGCTGGTGCAGCGCGGCTACGTGTATATCGCGCAGCCGCCGCTGTACAAGGTCAAGGTCGGCCGTGAAGAACGGTATCTGAAGGACGACCAGGAAGAAGCGCAGTTCATGCTGCAACTGGCGCTGAAGGATGCCGAGATCATCTCGGGCGGCAACATCATCCGTGGTGACGAGTTGAGCGACCTGGCGCGCCAGTACGTGGCGGCCGACGGCGTCATCGCGCGCCTGTCGCGCGTGTTCGACGTGGGCGCGTTGTCGGCCATGGCCGAAGGCGTGGAGATCAACCTGGAATCGGCCGAGTCGACCGCCGACTCCGCCCGCCGCCTGGCCGACGCCATGCGCGATCCGGTCAGCGGCAACGGCGTCGAAGTGGTGCCGCAGTTCGACGAAGCCACCGAACGCCATCGCCTGTCGGTGCAGCGCATGCATCACGGCAACGTGCGCGTCAGCATCATCGATGCGGACTTCGTCAACGGTTCGGACTACGCCGTGCTGTCCAAGGCCGCCAAGAGCTTCTCCGGCAAGGTCAGCGCGCGTTCGCTGGCTGCCCGCGGCGAAGGCGAAAAGCGCAAGGAACAGACCGTGTCCGACTTCCGCGAAGCCATGCAATGGCTGCGCAGCGAAGCCGACCGCAGCATCTCCAAGCAGCGCTACAAGGGTCTGGGCGAAATGAACCCGGAACAGCTGTGGGAAACCACCATGGACCCGAAGGTGCGCCGCCTGCTGCGCGTGCAGATTGAGGACGCCATCGCGGCCGACGAGGTCTTCACCACGCTGATGGGCGACGACGTCGAACCGCGCCGCAACTTCATCGAGACGCATGCGCTGTCGGCGGGGAACATCGACGCCTGACGGCTCGGGATCCCACGAGAATCCGGTTTCTTCCCGAGAGACCCAGATTCCGTGAAAGGGGGCTGCCTTGCAGCCCCCTTTTTCTTTGCGCAACCACGGCGGGTTTTGGCTTCCCGAATACGCCGTGCGTTGCCTGGCCGTGCCGATGCGCCAGCCCGTCCCGGATAAGCGCCAGCGCGCGGGCCAAGCGCTTCAAAGCTTGGACGATTGTTCAACCGGCCGCTTTGCGAGGCATTCGACGAGCAAGTCTCCCGTCGCGCGGATGTGCTGCGTCAGGAGCCTACAGGCGTTGTCCACCTCGCCCTGCTTGCACATTGCCAGAAGCTCCCAGTGCTCCTGTTGCGAGCGATCCCGGTGCGTCGTGAATTCCCACGTGTAACGCAGGTAGCGTTCGAAGCCCAGGCGCAATGTTTCGACCGTCGTCAGCGTCCTGGGACGATTCGCAGCGGCGTACAGCCCGCGGTGAAAGCGGGCATTCAGCAAGATGATCCGATCGACGTTCTTTTCATCGTCCAGTTCCTTGAGCACGCGCTCGGCGGTCTCGAACTGATCCTCTGTCAGCCGTGGGATGGCCCAAGCCAAGGCTTGCGGCTCAATCAGGCTGCGCAAGGTCGTCATCTCTTCCGCCTCGTCAGTCGACATCGTCGCCACGCTGACGCCGCGACGCGGTTCCGCGACCAGGAAGCACTCGCGGATCAGGTCCTTGAACGCCTCCCTGACGACCGTTTGGCTGACCCGGAAGCGCGTGGCCACGGCGTCCTGGCGCAGGCGTTCACCCGGCCTTAGCTGGCCGTGAATGATCTCTCCGCGCAGGGCGTCCACCACCGCGCCTGCGATCGAACGATCCGCCAGGGCTTGGCCCGCCGGCGGCGTTTCACCGTAGTCCATAGATTTTCTCCTCCTAGGGATTATACGGACTCATCAGGTATTGCCGATTATCGATTATCGATTATAGTTCGAGGACCCCATCACTTTTCACCAAGGTTGCATATGACGCTCCGCCTTTCCGATTTCGATGCCGTGACCTTCGACGTGTACGGCACGTTGATTGACTGGGAGCCTTCGATCGCCAAGTTCCTGACGCGCTGGGCGCGCGAGAACCGCATCGAGGCCGACGCCGAAACCCTGATCATGGCTTTCGACGGCGCCCGCGCGGCGATCCAGAAGGAACGCCCGGCGCACCTCTACCCCGACGTCCTGACCAAGTGCTTCGAGCGCATCTGCGCCCAGTTCAAGGTGGCCGTGGACCCGGACCTGCGCCGCCAGTTCGCGGCCGCGCCGCACACCTGGCCGGCATTCGCCGACAGCCACGCCGGCCTGGTGCGCCTGCAGGAGTCCGCCAAAGTGGGCGCTTTCAGCAACATCGACCAGGCCTCGCTCAATACCTCGTGCGACAACCTGGATTTCCGCTTCGATCTGGTGGTCACGGCGCAACGCGTGGGGGCCTACAAGCCCGATTGGCCGCATTTCGATACCGGCATAGGCGAACTCATGCGCATGGGCATCCCGCGCGAACGGATCCTGCACGTCGGGCAAAGCTTGCGGGCCGACATCACGCCGGCCAACCGGCTGGGTGTGCGTTGCGCCTGGGTCAACCGCCCGGGCAGGCTGCTGGGCTTGTCCGGGGAAGGCGCTGCCGAGGCGAAACCCGATCTCACGGTCTCCAGTCTCGCCGAGCTTGTTGCCGCCCTGACTGGCGCTGACCAACCCGCTGCAACGCTGGTCTGACTAGGAGTGACTCCATGACCACCACCACCCGTCTCGTGCCCCGCCCCTTGCTGGGCATCCTTGGCGCAGCGTTGTTGGCAGGTAGTGCCGCGGCGTTGGCGCAGAGCACCGATCCCATCCTGGAACGCATCAAGGCAAAGGGAACCATCACCCTGGGGTACCGAGAATCGTCGATTCCCTTTTCCTATCTGGACGACGGCAGGAAGCCCGTGGGTTACGCAATCGACCTGTGCATGAAGGTGGTGGATTCCGTCCGGCAGCGGCTGCAGATGCCGGCACTGAAGGTCGACTACATCGCGGTGAACCCGCAAAACCGGATCGCGTTGGTCGCCAACGGCACCGTCGACCTCGAATGCGGCTCGACGGTCAACTCCCTCGGCCGCCAGGCCCAGGTCGACTTCAGCGCCCCGCACTTCATCTCGACCACCCGGCTCCTGGTGCGCAAGGGCGCGGACATCAAGGAGGTCGAGGACCTCGACGGAAAAGCCGTGGCGTTGCCCATCAACACCACTCCGGAGCGGCTGATCAAGGCCTTGATCGAAGCGAAGAAGCTGCAAGTCCGCATCGTTCCGGTAAGGGACAACTCCGAAGGCTTTCTGGCGCTCTCGACGGGCCGGGCCGACGCTTTCTCGACCGACGACATCCTGCTCTACGGATTGCGCAAGAGCGCCCCGACGCCGGCCGATTTCGAGGTGGTCGGCCGGCCTCTGTCGTTCGATCCCTACGGCCTGATGCTGCAGAAGAACAGCACCGTGTTCCTCAGCCTGGTGAACGCAACCATTGCGCGCGGCGTGCGCTCAGGGGAACTCAACGCTTCCTATGACAAGTGGTTCGCGCCTATGAGCGTTCCGCTTTCGAAGGACCTCGCGGCGGCTTTCAAATTGGCCGCACTCCCGGAATGACGCGACCCGCTCGGGACTCATGATGAACTATGCATGGAATTGGAACGTTCTTTTCGAGGAGCCTTACGCGGGATGGCTGCTCTCCGGGCTGCAAGCGACGGTGTTGATTTCGCTCGCGGCCTGGGCCATCGCCGTCGTGATCGGCCTGGTGCTGGGCGTGTTGGGCTCTTTGCCTGGCCGCATCCGTTGGTTACTAACGGCTTACGTTGCGGTGTTCCGGAACGTGCCGCTTCTGGTGCAGTTGTTCATCTGGTTCTTCGTGCTGCCGGAACTGCTGCCGAGCGAAGCCGGTCGCTGGCTCAAACGCGATCTGCCGATGCCTGAAGTCTGGACTGCGATTGCCGCCCTGGGCCTGTTCACCGCTGCGCGCGTTGCGGTTCAGGTCCGTTCCGGCATCGCTGCATTGCCGCGGGGACAACGGTTCGCGGCCTATGCGAGCGGCATGACGCTGGTGCAGACCTATCGCTTCGTCCTGCTGCCCCAGGCCTTGCGGCTGGTCCTGCCGCCGTTGACCTCGGAGTTCCTCACGGTCTTCAAGAACTCGGCACTGGCACTGACCATAGGCGTCTTCGAGATGACGGCGCAGAGCCGCCAGATCGAGAGCTATACCTTCAGCGGCTTCGAAGCATTCACGGCGGCAACGTTGGTGTACCTGTCAATCGCGCTATGCGTCACGGCGGGCATGCGCAGCCTGGAGAAGAGACTGCTGATCCCCGGCACCCAAGGAGGGCGGGCATGAACGGAATGTTGGACGTCTCGGTCATCGTGAAGGCGTGGCCGTTCCTGCTGGAGGGGCTGGGGCTGAGTCTGCTGCTGACCCTGGTGGCGATGGCCGGCGGCCTCGTGCTTGGCCTGCTGCTGGCGCTTGCGCGCCTCTCCAGGCGTGCGCTGCTCGCGGGAGCCGCTGCCGTGTATGTGAACGGCTTCCGCGCCGTGCCATTGATCCTCGTCATCTTCTGGTTCTATTTCCTGGTGCCGCTGATCGTCGGCAAGCCCGTGGGAGCGCTACCCTCGGCGTTGATTGCCTTCACGCTGTTCGAGGCAGCTTACTACTCGGAAATAATCCGCGCGGGCCTGCAGAGCGTGCGTTCGGGGCAATGGCAGGCTGCTGCGGCGTCGGGCCTGAGCCGTGCGCAGGCATTGCGCTTCGTGGTGCTGCCACAGGCGCTGCGCAACATGATGCCCGTGCTCATCACGCAAGCGATCGTGCTGTTCCAGGACACCTCGCTCGTCTACGTCATCTCGTTGCGAGACTTCATGACGTCCACCAGCATCGTGGCCAACCGGGACAACCGATTGATCGAGATGTACCTGTTCGCAGCGCTCGTCTACTTCGTGCTCTGCGCATCCCTTTCACTGGCGGCACACCTGGCTGCCAAGCGCAGGAGCGCCGTATGACATCAGAACAGCGAGAAGAAGCGCCCATGATCGAAGTATCCGGACTGCACAAATCCTATGGCGCGACCCCCGTGCTCAATGGTTGCGACATGGCGATCCGCCGCGGCGAGGTGGCCGTGATCTGCGGACCCTCGGGCTCCGGCAAAAGCACGCTGATCAAGTGCTTCAACGGTCTGGAGTCGTTCCAACGCGGCAGCGTGCGGGTCGACGGCGTCGATGTGGGCGCCGCTGCCTCCAATCTGAGCGATCTGCGCAGCCGTGTCGGCATGGTGTTTCAGCATTTCGAGCTCTATCCGCACCTGACCGTGCTCGACAACCTCTGTCTTGCCCCCATGAAGGTGCTGGGGCGAACGCGGGAGGCTGCGCACCACAAGGCCCGGGAATTGTTGGGCCGTGTCGGGCTGCCTGGAAAGATCGACGCGTATCCGGCCCAGCTTTCCGGCGGCCAGCAGCAGCGCATCGCGATTGCGCGGGCGCTGGCAATGGACCCCATCGTCATGCTCTTCGATGAGCCCACGTCGGCGCTGGATCCAGAGATGATAGGCGAGGTGCTTTCCGTGATGCTGGAGCTTGCCCAGGACGGTATGACGATGGCCGTTGTCACGCATGAGATGGGCTTTGCCAGGCGCGCCGCGGACAACGTCATCTTCATGGATGCCGGGAAAGTCGTGGAGAACACGCCGACGGACATGTTCTTCGCATCGCCCCGTTCCGCGCGCGCGCAGGACTTTCTGTCGCGGCTGGTCTCCCATTGAAGCTATCGAATCCGAAAATCCCCATGACACGAAACAGACCGAAGACCAGACCTGGCGCGTTCATCGCACACGAATCACTCGGCAAGATGCGCGTGCCCGTTTTTGACGATGTCCGCGCAGCGCTCGAACGCATCCGGCCTCATGTGGTCACGACGCCGCTCATGCGATCGGCAGCCCTCGATTGCATCGTGGGCGCGCCAGTCTGGATCAAGGCCGAGAACCTCCAGGTGACGGGATCCTTCAAGGCGCGCGGCGCGTTCAACGCCCTGTTGGGCTTGAGCGAGTCTGAACGGCAACGGGGCGTCGTTGCCTATTCCACCGGCAATCATGGCCAGGCCGTGGCCTGGGCGGCACGCTGTCTCGGCATTCCGGCAACGATCGTCATGCCGGCCGACGCACCTCGCAACAAGGTCGCTCGAGCACTGGCCCACGGCGCACGCGTGGTTCATTACGACCGGCGGCGCGAAAGCCGGGAAGTCATCGGCATGCGGTTGTTGCTGGAGTCAGGCGGCACGCTGATCCCTCCTGGCGATCACCCCGACGTGCTGGCGGCGCAAGGAACCGTGGCGCTGGAAGCGCTGGATGCGCTTGCGCCCGCGGCCAGGGCAAATCTGGGTACGTTTGCCGCGCCTTGCGGCGGCGGCGGACTGGTGGCCGGCTGCGGACTGGTGCTGGACGCCCTTCTGCCGAACCTGCGCGTGGTGGCCGTGGAACCCTGCGGGTTCGACGACACCGTGCGCTCGCTCGCCAGCGGAACCCGGGAGGTCAACGCGCCCACGGCGACCACGCTGGCGGATGCCTTGCAAGCGGTAACGCCCGCGCAACTGCCGTTCGAAATCAATCGGCATTTTCTTGATGAAGCCTTGGCCGTGACGGACGCAGAAATTGCGTACGCCATCCGGTTTTCGCTGACGGAGTTGGGCATGGTGGTTGAGCCGGGCGGAGCCGTGGCGTTGGCGGCGGTACTGGCCGGACGGCTGCAGTCAGGCGGCAAGGACATGCTGATCGTGTTGTCCGGCGGCAATATCGACATGCCGTTGCTGGCGCGATTGCTTCAGGAGAACGATGACACGGTCGAGATCGATCGGAATAGAGCCGCCGAACCATCACAAGTCACCCATTTTGTTAACACGACGAGAACGCCATGAATGCGATTGAAGAAAAGTTCCTGAAGCTGGGCATTGATAACGCGCCGGGCCAGGAGGTGCGGGAAAGCCACGGCGGCGAACGTCTGCTGCATGAAGGCGCAAGCCTTCCGGGCGTGGCCGTGGATTTCTCGCACGGCGACGTCAATGCCGGTGCGTTTGAACCCACGCCGGGGGCGCTTGACGCTTTCGTCCAAGGCGTTCATCGCGGCGGTTCCCAGGCCTATACCGAATACCGTGGCCAGTCGGCCATCCGCGAGAAGCTCGCGCTCGATCTGGCGGCGTTTTCGGGCCATCCCGTTTCGGGTGCCGAAGAACTCATCATCACGCCCGGTACCCAGAGCGCACTGTTTCTCGCTGTCGCAAGCACCGTGACTGCCGGCGAAAAAGTCGCGATCGTGCAGCCCGACTACTTCGCCAATCGCAAGCTGGTCGAATTCATGGGGGCGGAGATGATCCCTGTGCAACTCGACTATCTGAACAACACGGCGCATGCCGGCCTGGATTTGCAGCAATTGGAATCGGCATTCAAGGCGGGCGCCAAGGTCTTTCTCTTCTCGAACCCGAACAACCCCACAGGGGCTGTGTATTCCCGCAACGAAATCGGGCAGATCGCTGCGCTGGCCGAGAGGTTCGGCGCAACGGTCATTGTCGACCAACTCTACTCCCGTCTGCTGTATGCGGGGCAGCCATATGTCCATTTGCGAGGCGTCCCGCAGGCGGACGACAACGTCGTCACCATCATGGGACCGTCAAAAACGGAATCGTTGAGCGGCTATCGATTGGGGGTGGCATTTGGCAATGCCCGCATCATCCAGCGCATGGAGAAACTCCAGGCCATCGTCTCGTTGCGCGCGCCGGGTTACTGCCAGGCTGTGTTGCAGACCTGGTTCTCCGAACCCGCCGGATGGCTGGCCGACCGCATCGGAAGGCACCAGCAGATCCGCGACGACCTGCTGTCGCTGTTTCGCGGCATCGAGGGTGTGGCGGTCCGCACACCGCAAGCGGGCAGCTACCTGTTTCCGCAGCTGCCCAAGCTACACATGACTTTGCAGACCTTCATCCGGACGCTGCGGTCGCGGGCTAACGTCACGGTCACGCCGGGGACTGAATTCAGCCCGCACGCCGGCGACAGCATCCGCCTCAATTTCTCGCAGAACCACGAGGCGGCGGTCGACGCCGTCAAACGCATCGCGACCGTCCTTGAAGAACATCGTCTCGCTTAACCCAAGCCACCCCGAAAAAATGATCAGAAAAGCGTATTCCAGCGAATCGACGCCGCCGCCAGCCGGCACCTACAGCGTGGCCATGCAGGCTGGCCAACTCCTGTTTCTCTCGGGCCAGACACCGCGCGATCGCGACAACGTCAGACATGGAGACAAGCCCTTTGCCGCCCAGGCAAGAATGGCGCTCGACAATCTCGAGGCTGCCGCGAATGCGGCAGGGGCTAGCCTGCGCGACGCAGTCAAGGTGGGTGTGTTCTTGAGGGACCTGGCCCATGCGCAGGAATTCGACGCGATCTACGCGACCTATGTTGGGGAACCCCCGCCTGCCAGGACCTTGATCCAGTCCGGTTTCAGCGCGTTCGACATCGAGGTCGATGCGATACTCGTTCGAAGTTTCGCCTAATCATTCAATGATGGCGCGCGCCGGTTCCGACTGGCGCCGCCACCCTGGCGCAGGCCGGGAGCCGCGGGCCAGCTACACCTGCACATCATTGGCCCAAGGCTCCGCCGTCAACCGCTCGGCCAGATACTCGATGAAAGCCTGTACCCGGGCCGGCCGGCGGCGCCCCGGCGGCGTGACGATATGCAGCGCGATGGGATCAACCTGCCAGTCGTCCATCACGGTCTCCAACGCGCCCGATTGCAGATCCTTCCATGCCAGGAACTCCGGCTGCAGCGCCAGCCCCATGCCCGCTTGCAGCGCGGGCGTCAGGGCTTCGGCGTTGTTCACGTTCAGGTGCACGGGCAAGGACTGCGAGAAATCACCATGCTTTTCATGGCGGAAACGCCAACTCGAGCCGTTGCGCGCATACATGTATTGCAGCGCGGTGTGGTGCGCCAGGTCCTTGGGATGTTTGGGACGGCCCGCGCGTTTGAAGTAACTGGGCGCGCCCACCAACAGAATGCGCACGGAGCACAGTCGCCGTGCCAGCAGCGTCGAGTCCACCAGGTTGGAGATCCGCAGCGCCAGGTCGAAGCGTTCCGACACCAGGTCCGCCTGCTTGTCGCTGAATTCGATTTCCAGGGCGACGTCGGGATTGTCCTGCATGAACGGAGGCAGCATCGGCGCCAGATGGGTGACACCGAAGGACATGGGAGCCGACAGCCTGATCTTGCCTCGCAGGCTGCTTGATTTTTCGGTGACCTCGGATTCGACCGCCTCGCCTTCCTCGAGAATGCGGGCGGCGCGCTCCAGCGCTGCGTAACCCGATTCGGTCAGGGTCATGCTGCGCGAGGTGCGGTGGAACAGGGTCGTTTTCATCCTGGCTTCCAGACGGCTGATGCTCTTGGAAACCGTGGCTTGAGACAGGGAAAACTCGGCCGCCGCCTTGGCGAACGATCCCGTCTCGGCGACCTTGGCGAAGATCGCCCAACCTTCTAAATCCGGCAGCTTGCTCATCTCGTGTTCTCGGGAAATGCCCGCGCCGATGATAGCTCCTGCCTATGGCACGGACAAGAATGGTGGTGAACGCAGCGCAGCAAAAGCCTGTCACGCCATCGTCATCATGCAAGAAATGGAAAGGATGGAATTCCTTGCCGCGGGTTCTCAGGATCGCGGCCGCTCCCTACTATGCATATACCGACTGACGAGATGCACGGCCTGCTTCCAGCAGCGCTTCCGTCACCGACTAGCCGGCGCGAACCAGGATGGTTTGCCAGCAACACCGAATTCTTTCCCACCGCCCCATTTGATCGTTTTCCTGAAAGAGAGACCTGCCATGTCCGCCAACAAGTACCTTGAAGTCCTGACCCCGCAGAACAGCCAGATCATCTTCATCGATCAGCAGCCGCAGATGGCGTTCGGCGTCCAATCCATCGACCGACAGACCTTGAAGAACAACGTGGTGGGTCTGGCCAAGGCCGCGCGCACCTTCAATATCCCGACCACCATCACGACGGTCGAAACCGACAGCTTCTCTGGCAACACGTATCCCGAATTGCTGGCCGTGTTCCCCGAGCACAAGATCCTGGAGCGCACCTCCATGAACTCCTGGGACGACCAGAACGTGCGCGATGCGCTGGCCGCCAATGGCCGCAAGAAAGTCATCGTCGCCGGCTTGTGGACGGAGGTCTGCAACACCACTTTCGCGCTTTGCGCCATGCTGGAAGGCGAGTACGAAATCTATATGGTGGCTGATGCTTCGGGCGGCACCTCGGTGGACGCGCACAAGTACGCCATGGACCGCATGGTGCAGGCCGGCGTGGTGCCGGTGACCTGGCAGCAGGTGCTGCTGGAATGGCAGCGCGACTGGGCCCGCAAGGAAACCTATGACGCCGTCACCGCCATCGTCAAGGAACACTCGGGCGCTTACGGCATGGGCATCGATTACGCGGTCACCCACGTCCACAAGCTGGCTGAGCGCGTCCAGCACGGCGAACGCATCGGCCCCAACCCCGCCAAGTAAACCGCAAGCCGGGCCGGCCAGACAGATTCTGGTCGACCCGGCATTCTGCTTTTGAACACGGCGGGCGGCGGGACTTGAGGGTCCGAAAGCTGCCTGGCGCGATCCAGGAGAGTCCCATGCCAGACCAGAAGAGCAACGCGACGCGCGGCACCTTCGCGCCCTTGCGCCAGTCCGTGTTCGCCGTCCTGTGGGCCGCGACGGTGCTGGGCAATATAGGAAGCTTCATGCGGGACGTGGCCAGCTCCTGGCTGGTGACCGACCTGTCGGCCAGCCCGACCGCGGTGGCGCTGATCCAGACGGCCGCGACCTTGCCGATTTTCCTGCTGGCGATTCCGGCCGGCGTGCTTTCCGACATTCTGGATCGCCGCCGCTTCCTGATCTTCGTGCAGCTGCTGCTTGCGTCGGTAAGCGGCACGTTGTTGCTGCTGTCGCACTTCGGCGCGCTGACCGTCGATTACCTGATCGCGTTGACCTTCGTCGGTGGTATCGGCGCGGCATTGATGGGGCCCACCTGGCAATCCATCGTGCCTGAACTCGTGCCCCGCGAGGAGCTCAAGGGCGCTGTCGCGCTGAACTCGCTGGGCATCAACATCGCGCGCGCCATCGGTCCGGCGGCGGGCGGGTTAATCCTGGCCAGCTTCGGCGCGGCGGTCACTTACGGGCTGGACGTACTGAGCTACGTGTTCGTCATCGCCGCCTTGCTGTGGTGGAAACGTCCGGTGGCCGTCGACAGTGGGCTGTCGGAGAACTTTTTCGGCGCGTTCCGCGCGGGCCTGCGCTATACGCGGGCCAGCAAGGAGCTGCATCGCGTACTGCTGCGCGCCGCCGTCTTTTTCCTGTTCGCCAGCGCGGTCTGGGCGCTGCTGCCCCTGGTGGCGCGACAGATGCTTGGAGGTACTGCCGGCTTCTACGGCGTGCTGCTGGGTGCGGTGGGCGCGGGCGCGATCATCGGCGCCCTGGTCATGCCCAAGCTCAGCGCCCGCCTGAATACGGACGGGCTGGTGTTGTTGGCTTCCGTGGCCAGCGCGGCGGTCATGGCGGGGCTGGTGTTTGCGCCGCCCCAGTGGCTGGCCGTGCTGCTGCTGGTGGTGCTGGGCATGGGCTGGATCACCGCGCTTACCACGTTCAACGGCGTGGCCCAGGCCATCCTGCCCAACTGGGTGCGCGGCCGCGGGCTGGCCGTCTATCTGATGGTCTTCAACGGCGCGATGGCCGCCGGCAGCCTGGGCTGGGGTTTGGTGGCGCGGGAAATCGGCGTGCCCTATGCGCTGGCGGTCAGCGCCGCAGGCCTGGTGGTGGTGGCGCTGCTGTTCCATCGCGTGCGCCTGCCGATCGGCGAAGCGGATCTGCAGGCGTCGAATCACTGGCCGGAGCCGCTGCTCGCCGAGCCGGTCGCCAATGATCGCGGCCCGGTGCTGGTGCAGGTCGAATACCGCATCCGCCAGGAAGACCGGCCCGCCTTTCTCGAAGCAATGAAGCGCCTGTCGCAAGAGCGCTTGCGCGACGGGGCCTATGCCTGGGGCGTGGTCGAGCATACCGGCGATCCGCAGCGGGTGGTCGAATGGTTCTTCGTCGAATCCTGGGCTGAGCATTTGCGTCAGCATCATCGGGTGTCGCACGCCGACGCCGATCTGCAAGCCGAGGCGCTGCGCTTCCATATGGGGCCGGACAAGCCCGAGGTGCATCACTTCCTGGCCTTGAAGCACTGACGGGCAGCAGCGGGAGCCAGCTCATGAACCATACGACGCCTGCTGTCGCGCAGGCCGGCAACCGGAACGCGGAGGCGCGCCATGGTTGAGCGCCGTCCTCTTGCAAGCCTGGGGCATGCCCGTCGCGGCTGGCTTGACGTGAAGCACCATTTTTCTTTCGCCGCTTACCAGGATCCGGAGCGCATGAACTGGGGCGCGCTGCGCGCCTGGAACGACGAAACCATCGCTCCGGGTTCGGGCTTTCCGCCCTTGCTGCATGCGGACGTGGAAATCATCACCTGCGTGCGGCAAGGCGCGCTCACTCATGAAGATGATCTGGGCAACCGCGGACGCACGGGCGTCGGCGAGGTGCAGGTCATGAGCGCGGGCAGCGGAATGACGCACGCCGAATTCAACATGGAAGGCGGACCCGCGCAGGTGTTCGAGATCTGGATCGAGCCGGATCGCCGCGGCGCGCCGCCGAGTTGGGGCAGGAAGTCCTTTACGCGCGAAGCCTGCAAGGGCCGGTTCATCACGCTGGCCAGCGGCATGGACGGCGACGAAGACGCGCTGCCCATCCGCAGCGATGCGCGGGTGCTTGCGCTGGCGCTGAAGGCGGGCGAGGACGCCACCTATCGTTTTGCGCGCGGCGCGCGGCGCGGCTACCTGGTTGCCTCCAAGGGCAGATTGAAGGTCAACGGCGTGGAGATCGGGCTGGGTGACGGCGCGGCCATCCGCGACGAAACGGAGCTGCGCCTGATGGCCCTGGACGACGCGGAAATCCTCCTGGCCGACACGCACGCCTGAGCGGCATCCTTTTCCTATCCATCGACACAATGAGGATACACATGAAGATCTATCTGCTTTCCCTGGGCGCCGGGCTGCTGGTCGGCGTGGTCTACAGCCTGCTGCAGGTCCGCTCGCCCGCCCCGCCCCTTGTGGCCCTGATCGGCTTGCTCGGCATATTGGTTGGCGAGCAGATCGTTCCGGTGGGCCGGCAGTTGCTCAACGGAACCGCCTTTGTCGCCGCCTGCGACAAGGAAAAGGCCGTCAGCCACGTGCTCGGCCAATTGCCCGGCCGCCATCAGGCTCAGGACAAGGAACACGGCTGAGCCGGTTCCCGCATCAAAGGAGATATTGCATGCCTACACGCCGCGATCTCATCGGTGTTGCTTCCGCCCTGGCGCTCAACGGGATGTTGGGACGCCACGCCATCGCCAGTTCGAAAGGAGAACCCAATATGTCCAACGCTACGCCGGATGTCATTTTTCACAATGGCCGCATCACCACGCTGGATCGCAGCAAACCGCAGGCCAGCGCCGTCGCGATCAAGAACGGCCGGTTCGTGGCCGTCGGGACCGATGCCGAAATCATGCCGCTGGCGGGGGCAGGCACCCGCGTCGTCGATCTGAAGCGCCGCGCAGCCTTGCCTGGTCTGTACGACAACCATACCCACGTGGTGCGTGGCGGCCTCAACTACAACATGGAGCTGCGCTGGGACGGCGTGCGTACGCTGGCCGACGCCATGGCCATGCTGAAACGCCAGGTCGCCATCACGCCCGCGCCGCAATGGGTGCGGGTGGTGGGCGGCTTTACCGAGCACCAGTTCGCCGAGAAGCGATTGCCCACGATCGACGAGATCAACGCCATCGCGCCCGATACGCCGGTGTTTATCCTGCACCTGTACGACCGCGCATTGCTCAACGGCGCTGCGTTGCGTGCGGTGGGCTACACCAAGACCACGCCCAATCCGCCTGGCGGCGAGATCATGCGCGATGCCCAGGGCAACCCCACGGGGCTGCTGCTGGCCAAGCCCAATGCGACCATTCTGTATGCCACGCTGGCCAAGGGCCCCAAGCTGCCCTTCGACTACCAGCTCAATTCCACGCGCCATTTCATGCGTGAGCTGAACCGCTTGGGCGTGACGGGCGTGATCGACGCGGGCGGCGGCTTCCAGAATTATCCGGACGACTACGCCGTCATCCAGAAACTGGCCGATGAAAACCAGATGACGGTGCGGCTGGCCTACAACCTCTTCACGCAAAAACCCAAGCAGGAAAAGGAAGACTTCCTCAACTGGACCTCCAGCGTGAAGTACAAGCAAGGCACGGACTACTTCCGCCACAACGGCGCGGGCGAAATGCTGGTGTTCTCGGCGGCCGACTTCGAGGACTTCCGCGTCGAGCGCCCGGACATGCCGCCCGAGATGGAAGGCGAGCTGGAAGAGGTCGTGCGCGTGCTGGTGCAGAACAAGTGGCCGTGGCGCTTGCACGCCACCTACGACGAGACCATCTCGCGCGCCCTGGACGTGTTCGAGAAAGTGCATCGCGATACGCCGCTGACCGGGCTGAACTGGTTCTTCGACCACGCCGAAACCATCTCCGACAAATCCATCGACCGCATCGCCGCGCTGGGCGGGGGCATCGCCGTGCAGCACCGCATGGCTTACCAGGGCGAGTACTTCATCGAGCGCTATGGCGCAAAGGCCGCCGAAGCCACGCCGCCCGTTGCCAAGATCCTGCAGCGCGGCGTGAAGGTCTCGGCCGGCACCGACGCGACCCGGGTCGCCTCCTACAACCCCTGGGTGTCCTTGTCCTGGATGGTCACGGGCAAGACCGTGGGCGGCACCCGCCTCTATCCTGCGCGCAACTGCCTGGACCGCGAGACCGCGCTGCGCATGTGGACCGAGAACGTGGCCTGGTTCTCCAACGAGGAAGGCAAGCGCGGCCGCATCGAGCCCGGCCAGCTGGCCGACTTCATCGTGCCGGACAAGGACTATTTCAACTGCACGGAGGACGAGATCTCCTTCCTGACCTCGGACCTGACCGTGGTGGGCGGCCGCGTGGTCTACGGCGCGGGCGAATTCGGTCCGCTGGACGACAACCCGCTGCCGCCCGCCATGCCCGACTGGTCGCCTACCCGGCTGTTCGGCGGCTACGGCGCCTGGGGCGATCCGCAGGGCGCCGGCCGCAACTCGCTGGGCTATCGCAACATGGCGGCCTGCGCGTGCGCCAGCTCTTGCGGCCTGCATGGGCATGACCATGCCCGCGCGTGGGCATCGAATGCGCCCAGTTCGGACCTGCAGGGCTTCTTCGGCGCGCTGGGCTGCTCTTGCTGGGCCGTTTGAGGGGACCCGCCATGAGTACGCTCTTTCAATGGGAACGGCGGCTGGCCGATATGGCCCGCCCGTTGTTCGGTGCGTCGATGGTCCGGTTCCTGGCCTATCTGGGCCTGTGTGCCGCCTACCTCCAGGGCGGACTGGTGAAGCTGTTCGACTTTCCCGGCGCGCTGCGTGAGATGGCGCATTTCGGCCTGTCGCCCGAGCCTCTGTTCGCGGTGCTGGTGATCGCGCTGGAACTGGTTGCCTCTCTCATGATCCTGACCGGCCGGCTGCGATGGCTGGGTGCGCTGGCGCTGGCTGCCTTCACGCTGGTGGCGACCGGGATCGCGTTGCGCTTCTGGGAGATGCCGCTGGGACAGGAACGCTTCATGGCGGCCAACTCGTTCTTCGAGCACTTGGGGTTGGCGGGCGGGTTGCTGCTGGTGGCGTGGTTGGATCTCAGGGAGACCAAGTCCGGCGGGGCGACGTCCTGAGGGCAGGCAACATAGCCTATCTTGTCGGGCGGACCAAGGTCTGCGTAACTGGCACACCGGGGGCATGCCGCAGCCATAGGGCTACTTGCCGGCGTTGCGCGAACAATCCCGGTACTTGGCGCGGGCCGCGTCGGTCGCGACCCGGTCGCGGTCCTGGCGCGCGGCCAGCACTTCCGTTTGCAGCGCCTCGCGGCAGGCTTGAAGCTTCGCGTTGCGCTCGTCCTCGCGGGCCTTGCGTGCATCCAATTTCTGGCGTGCCGCGGCGTTTCTGTCTTGAATCGCCTGCGCTTCGATGGGATCCAGGGGAATCGAATTTCTTTGTGCGCGGGCGTCGCGAGCCATTTCGGGCGTGATGACCGCCTTGATTGGCGAGGCCTCGATGGCGCGCGCCTGCTTGTCGTCCGGGGGACACTGATCGACCGCATGGTCTTTCAGCCGGGCAAGGCCGCCGGGATTCATCGCAAGCAGGATGGCAATGTCCTGCGGCGGCCGGCCCTGCCAGAAATAGAAAAGTGAAGTCTCTTCCTTGCGGCCCGCGTACATGCAGCGCAGGATATGATTTTCAGGCTTGCCCACCCGATGATCGAATCCCCGCATCATCGGCGTTTCGCCAAAAAACAGGCGCGCGGGTATCACGCTGCCGGGCTCGATCAGTTTGCGGGCCGCGCCGCTGCGCTGAGCTTCCCAGTCGTCGTACTCGGCCTGATCCCGCAGGCGCCGGTAGGTTTCGTACTCCTTCAGGCTGCCGCTGCCGGCCAGGGCGGCAGCGGCCTTGATCGGATCCGGGGTCATTCCTAGCCCGGCCCCGACGCTGAAGCCCACGGCGGAAGTCCAGCTGTTGAAGGCCTGTCTGGCGCTGGGCGGAATGCCGCCGTCGAGCGGGCGGCCATTGTTTCCGAGCGTCATGAGACTGGCCAAGCGCTGGGCCTGGTCCCCGCCGGCACTGATGCGCGGCCACGCAATCATCAGGTCCTTCTGGAACAGCAACTCGCCGAACTTGTCGCCGGCCGCGGCGCGATCCGCGGGAGCGGCGGCGAAGTATGCGCGCCGCGCTTCCCCGACCCGCGCCTCGAACTGCGCCATCTGCTGGCGCAGTTCGGCGTAGCCTTCGACGGCACGCTGGACATTCAGGGCCAAATAGTCGCGGGCCGAGGGCTGGCCGATCCAGATGACATCCTGTCCGAAAGCGCTGGCGGCCGCCAGCATGCCAATCAGGATCAGGAGCCAGCGCGGCCGGCGCCAGACCCTCGGATCCGCTTTCCTGCAGACATATGCAGGTTCAGGATGGTGCATGGGCAAGCTCTCCGGATGTAGTCCGGCGCAGGGTGTCCGGATAGCAGATGCAGCCTTTCTTGGCGGTGGAGTGCGAAAAACTATAGGCGAACAGCCAAGTGGCGTCTGTCCTCTCTTTGGATGGCATGACGGTCCGCAGGCCGTGCATATGGCCAGATCCGAGCCCGATGGCTGACAGCGCGAAGTTCACCGCATCCGGCGAAAGCGCTAGGGAAAATACCCATATCCGCTATCTCCTCGTTGCCGGAAAATCGCAAAAATTGTTCAACAATCCTGGCGCGAAAATACCTCGGGGTATAGGGCAGACCCAATCTGGCCGCGGCTTTCAGGGCGTTCCATAGGGGAAAGCATGTTCACTCAGATTCTGGTGGCGTCGCGTCTCGGCGTCGCTCACGCACTGGCTGCGTTCATGTTGTGCACGGCAGCTCCCGTGGCGTTTGGCGCTGCCACCATCAAGGCGGACAGCCTCACGGTCGGCTCCGACCTCACCTACCCGCCCTATGCCTACATGGATGGTGGCAAGCCCGCCGGATTCGACGCGGATTTTTCCCGGCTGCTGGCCTCCAAGCTGTCGCTTGCGCCGGTGTTCGTCGACACGCGCTTTCCCGACCTGATCCTGGGCATGCGGGCGCGCCGCTTCGATACCGTCGCGTCGGCCCTTTATGTCACGCCCGAGCGCACCAAGCTGATCGATTTCATCCCGTACCTGAAGACGGGTGCCTCGCTGCTGGTGCTGGCTTCCAGCCAGTATGCGCCCACGGGGCCGGAGGCGTTGTGCGGCAAGCGGGTGGCGTCGATCAAGGGGGCATCATGGACGCCCAAGCTGCAGAAGGTCTCGCGCGAGACTTGCCAGCCCAAGGGCCAGGGCGAGATCAAGGTGCTGGAGTTTCCGACCTCTCCCGAGGCGATGATGGCGCTGCGCTCGCAGGCGGCGGACGCGATGATCGAGGATGCGGCGGTGGTGCACGGCATGCTGGCGCAGTCCAAGGACAGCTTGAAAGTCACCTCGACCTCCCTGCTCTATCCGATCGTGATCGGGCTGGGGATCAACAAGGAATCGAAAGAACTGCAGAGCGCGCTGAACGGTGCGCTGCAGCGGGCCCGCGATAGCGGCGAGTACCAGGCGCTGCTGGCCCGCTACGGGTTGGAGGAGCCGTCCGCCGCCGAAGTCCAGGCCGCCCTGGCAGGCCCGGCGCGATAAGGCCGCGAGGGAAGCCGCAACCATGCATTTCGATTGGGATTACGCCGTCAGCCTGCTTTGGGACACCGACTTCTGGAAAGCGTGTTGGGTGGTGGTGAAGCTAAGCACGGCAACGTGGGTGATAGGCGTGGCGGCGGGTTTCCTGCTGGCGCTGGGCAAGCAGGCGAAGAACCCCTTCGTCAGCCGCCTGGCGGGTCTGTACATCTGGTTCTTCCGCAGCTTGCCTCTGTTGGTGCTGCTGGTGTTCATCTACAACCTGCCGCAGGTGTTCCCCGCGGCGGGCGCGCTGTTGTCGGACCCGTTCTACGCCGGCCTGACCGCCCTGGTCGTAAGCGAAACGGCCTTCATCGCCGAGATCCATCGCGGCGGCATCCTGGGCGTGCCGCGCGGTCAGATCGAGGCCGGACGGGCGCTGGGCATACGCTATGCGGGCATCCAACGCATGATCGTGATTCCGCAGGCATTGCGGATCGCGCTGCCCGCCCTGAGCAACGAGTTCATCACGATCGCCAAGCTGACCTCGCTGGTGTCGGTGATCTCGCTGGCCGAGATCCTGCTGGTCGGACAACGCTTGTACACGCAGAACTTCCTGGTGTTCGAGACCATGTTGGCGGTGGCGCTGTACTACGTGCTGATCGTCACGCTGTTCGACAAGCTGCTGGGCTGGCTGGAGTCGCATATGAACATCCTGCGGCGCGCGCCCAAGCCCCTGGCCCTGGACGAATCGGCGCGGCGCGAGATCCAGGAAGGACAGTCCGGACCGGCGCTGACCGCCGCCGGCAATGCGCCCGCGCTGGAAGTGCGGCAGGCCCGCAAGCGCTTCGGCGACCATGAAGTACTCAAGGGCATAGACCTGACGGTCCAGGCCGGGGAAGTCATCAGCATCATCGGTCCGTCCGGTTCGGGCAAGACCTCATTGATACGCACGTTGAACGGCCTGGAGACGCTGGACGGTGGCGAGGTGCTGTTGCATGGCAAACCCTTCCTGGGATCGCCGGGGACCGGCGCGCAGGCGGGACCTGGCGACCGCATCCTTGATATCGGCATGGTGTTCCAGAGCTTCAATCTGTTTCCGCACAAGACCGTGCTGCAAAACGTGATGCTGGCCCCGGAGTACCACGGTCGCGGCAGCGCCGGCGTATTGCGCCGCGAAGCGCTGGTCCTGCTCAACAAAGTGGGCATGCTGGATCACGCGCACAAGTATCCGCATCAGCTGTCCGGCGGTCAGCAGCAACGCGTGGCGATCGCCCGCGCGCTGGCCATGCGTCCTTCCATCATGCTGTTCGACGAGCCGACGTCGGCGCTGGATCCGGAACTGGTGGCCGAAGTGCTCAAGGTAGTGGAAACGCTGGCGCGCGAAGGCATGACGATGCTGATCGTGACACACGAGATGGGGTTCGCATTCAAGGTGTCCGATCGCGTGGTGTTCATGGAGACCGGCCGCGTCCTGCTGGATGCGCCGCCGGCCGATGTGCTGGCCAGCGCGGACCCGCGCGTCAAGGATTTCCTGAGCCATGTCCATGTCTCCTGAGCGCTGCGACATATCCCTGCGCGCGGTGTCGACCTGCCTGGAGCGGGCGTCGGCGGACCCCGCTAGCGCGGCTCTCGCCCTGGTGGCGCGCCGCGACGAGGACGCGCTGGCCGAGGCGCGGGCGCGGGATGCCTTGCGCGCAATAGCGCCGGATGACGAGCCGCTGGCCGGCATGGTCTTGGGCGTGAAGGCTTGCTTCGACGTGCACGGCTGGACGACGCACGCGGGTTCGCGGGTGCTGGCCGACGCGCCCGCCGCCAGGCGGGACGCGGCGTTGGTCCATGCGCTGCGGCGCGCCGGCGCAGTGCTGCTGGCGCAGAACAACATGACTGAGTTCGCCTACGGCGCGCTGGGGCTGAATGCCCGCTACGGCACGCCGCTATCGCCGTTGATGGCCGACGTGCCTCGTGTCGCGGGCGGCTCCAGCAGCGGCGGCGCGGTGGCGGTGGCACAGGGCATGGTGAGCCTGGCTCTGGCCTCGGATACGAGCGGATCGGCCAGGATTCCGGCCGCGTTCTGCGGCGTTGCCGGATTCAAGCCGTCTCGCGGCCGCTATGAGGACGCGGGCATGATGTATCTGTCGCCCACCTTCGATGTGCCCGGCATCATCGCCGCCGACGCCGCGCAGTGCCTGCTTGTGGATAAGGTGCTGGCGCCCTGGGATGCGGCCATGCCGGCGCCGGGCGTTCAAGGCGCGACGCCGCTGGCGAGCAAGGTGTTCGTGGTGCCGGACCACGTGGAGGATCTGTTGGAACCCGAAGTCAGGCGCGCCTTCGCCGCATGGCTGGAATGCCTGATGGATGCGGGCGTCGCGCTGCGCCGCGAATCCATGCCTTGCCTGGCGCTGGCCGGCAAGGTAGCGCGTGACGGCGGCATCATCGCGGCTGACGCGTATGCCTTGCATGCGTCCCGTTTGGCGGCGGACGCAGCCCGCTACGATCCCCGCGTGGGGCCGCGCATGTTGTTGGGAGCGCAGGTGCCTGCGCATGCCTATATCGCGGCGCAGGGCCGGCTGGCGGATTTGCGGCGGGAGTACGACTGCGCCATCGCGGGAGCGGATGCGGTGCTGACGCCGACAGTGCCCATGCTGCCGCCGGCGGTCGCGCGGTTGGACGACAACGACAGTTATCTGCGCGAGAACGGCCGGGCATTCAGCCTGACGGAATTCGCCAATCGCCTGGACCTGCCCAGCATTTCCATGCCGGGCGATCCGGCCGCGAAACAAGCGGTGGGGCTGATGGCGACCGGCTTGCGCGGCGGTGACCGAGCCTTGCTGCTGGCCGCCGCGCAGATCGAAGATGCGCTCGGATCGGCCTCGTGCCGCCAGCATTGATTTTTTCCACCCCATCCGCGGATCTCATCCATGATAGTTATCCACAGCGACGACCTGACCGACACCGAACGCCACGCCCGGGGACCGGGCTGGGAGAGCAAGCGCATCATCATCAAGCGTGACGGCATCGGGTATTCGGTGCACGAAACCCGAGTTTTCGAAGGCGCTGAACTGCACCTGCATTACAAGCATCACTACGAGGCGAACTACTGCATGGAAGGCGAAGGCGAGGTGTTGGACGTCGCCACGGGCGCGACGCACGCCATACGGCCCGGCACCCTCTACGCGCTGGACAAGAACGACCAGCATGTACTGCGGGCCGTGAAGGGAGACCTGCGCCTGGTCTGCGTCTTCAATCCGCCTTTGAGCGGACAGGAGACACACCGTGCGGACGGCAGCTATGCCGAACCTGAAGCGCAGGCGCGCGCATAGACGGCGCGCCCAGCAGCCCTATTTGGCCTGCTGCTTGAGGCGGGTCAGCACGGCCATCAGCGTGCGTTCGGAATCGTCGAGATAGTCTGTGAGGGCTTGCGCGGCCAGGTCGCGCCGGCCCTCCACCAGCAGGCCGTGGATGCGGCGCTCGCGCTCGATCCAATCGGGTGTCTGGATCAGGCTTTCGTCGACCTCGGACGCGAACACCAGGCGCAGCTGCGCACAGAGCGTAAGAAAGAACTCGTCCAGCAGGCGGCTGCCCAGCTGCGCGACGATATGCTGGTGCACCTGCAGGCTCAGCGTGCCGACATTGCGCCATTTCTTCCTGGACAGCGCGCGCTCGGCCGCGTCGATGGCCGCGAGCATCTTGTCCAGCAAGGCGGGCTGCAACGGCAGACTGCCGGCGATGGCCTGCAGTTCCAGGGCACGGCGCGCCGCGTAGATCTCGCGCAGATCCTTGCGTTCCATGCGGCGGACCACGACCCCCTTGTGGCGGATGAACGTGGCGAGCCCTTCGCGGCCCAATTGATGCAGGACTTCACGGATCGTGTTGCGCGACGCGCCATAGTCAGCAGCCAGATCGACTTCGACCAGTTGCGTGCCGGGGGGCAGCTTGCCTTCCATGATGTCATCGCGCAGCTGGTGGCTGATGCGTTCGGCGATCGAGATTCCGCTGTCGCGTTCGGCGGGCATGATGGCATGGGCTCCTGGCAAGGCGCCGCGGCGTGGCCGGGCGCCTGTTGTTGTTATTTCCACTCGACCTTTTCAGGGTGCAGTCCGTGGACGCCCTTATACGGTGAAACCTCGGGCGGTGTCCAGCCTTGCAGCAGGGCCGGATCCAGCGCATAGACCTCCACGCCCAGGGGGCGACACACGTCGATGGGATCGCGCGCATCGGGGCCCCACATCGGCACGGACAGGTCGCCGCCGGGGCAGGTGGACAAGGCGCAGAGCAGGTCCATTTCGGCGAAGAACTCCAGATAGTCGCCCGGCTTGGCCGGACATGCCTTCATGAAGTACTTGTCGTCGTCGTTCAGCCCGGTGACCTGGAACACGTTGAGAACATCGTGGACATCGAACTCCGTCAGGCCATGCGGCGCCACGGCGCGCGTCAGGTTTGAATGGCAATGGAAGTGGAAGTCCTCGCCGCTGAGCAGCTTGTTGACGTAGGGATCGCAGCGCGTGCCCAGCAGATCGTGCACGCGTCCGCCGTCGCTGTCCGTGCCGTAGCCGGCCAGCGTGTCATCGGTGATCGTGACCATGGGGCGCAGGTACGGCAGCGTGGACCAGATGCGGTCGTGGGTGCTCACATGCGCCTGTTGCAGCTGGCGGGTGCGGGAGGCCCACATGCGTTCGCGCGGATTGTGCAGGTTCCACATATTGAAGTCCGCCACTTGCGGGCCTTCCAGCGTGACGATACGGAAAACGTGGCCGGCCGGAACCTTCCAGGCGAAGCCGCTGCGGATGGGAACGACGTGCGTTTCAAGCAGCTTGCGCTGCGCCGGGTCGGCGATGAGCGTCCGGTAGAAATCCCGGTCCACATTCAATACCGAACCCTTGCTCACCTGATACGCCGCGGGGTAATTCGACATGGCCTGCCTCCTGGAAACGCTCCTGGATCCAACGCCAGGATTGTTGAACAATTGTGAGGCAGTATACAGGAGAGGAAAAGGCCTGAAGCCCTATTTTTACAGGGTCGGGGAAGCTTCCGCAGGCGTGCCGCAGACCTGCTTGATCGTCTGCCTTAGCCATCGGTGTGCCGGGTCGCTGTCCAGCCTTGGCGGCCAAGCCTGCACCACCGTGACCGGGCGCATGGGTACCGGCACCTCGAAGGCGCGCAGCTTCAGGCCCAGGCGCTCGACGCCGGGCATCAGGTTCTGGGGCATCGACGGCAGCACCAGGTCGGAATCGGCCAGGGCGAAGATAGCGGCGTGGAAGGTGGGCGTGATCAGCGTGACGTGGCGCGCCAACCCGAGTTCTTCCAGGGTGTCGTCTATAGGTCCTTGCGCGCGTCCCCGACGTGAGACGCTGACGTGGTCGTAGGCGCAAAAGCGCTGCGGGGTGATGGGCGCCTTGAAGATCGGGTGTTCATTGCGCGCCAGACCGCAGAAGGCGGTAGTGAACAGGGTCTGCACCTTGATATCGGCGCCGAACTTCTGCGAAGAACCGATATAGAGATCGGCATCGCCGCTGAGTGCGTCGGCGTCGTGATTGCCTTCGGAGACGAAACGCAGCACGGCGCGCGGCGCATAGCGGCGCAAGTGTTCGCGCAACCGGCCGCCGTAGCCGCCCACGAAAACGTCGTTGGCGCGCAAGGTGAAGACGCGGGTCAAGGTCGCCAGATTGACGTCTTCGCCGAAGGCCGTGAAGACGGCCTGCGCTTGATCGATCACGTGGCGCACCTGTTCATGCAGGGCCAGCGCGCGGGGCGTGGGCGCCAGGCCCCGGCCGGAACGCACCAGCACGGGGTCGCCGACGGCTTCCCGGATGCGTGCCAGGCTGCGGCTCATGGCGGGAGTGCTCAGGTTCAGCCGGCGCGCCGCGCCGACGACGCTGCCTTCCTGGATCAGCACGTCCAGGGTCAATAGCAGATTCAGGTCTAGCGGTTTCATGCGTCCAAGCATAGCGCGGCGGACAAACCCGACGGGCGTTCCAGGGTTGCGTCTGGTGCACTTCTCGATTGCTCGGGACGGCATTCCCCGGCGTTCGGACCGGGACCAACATTCCAGCCTTGGCCGCGCGTGGGCGCAGGCCGATGAAAACCAAGGAGAGACAAATGGCGCTGGAAGTTCTGGAGCTGCATCATCACGCCGTGCGCATGCCGCTGGACAAGGTCGCGGCCATGGGCGCGTTTTATGGACACGTGCTGGGGCTGGACACGGACCGTGGCCGTTGGGAGATTCCGGGCATCGCCGGGTACTTCCTGGACATGGGCAACGACTGCCAGATCCATCTGCTGGGCAGCGACGGGCCGTCGCCCTATTCCCAAGGTCCGGGCTGTGATCCTGTGGAAAACCATGTGGCGCTGGCGGTGCGCGATATCGCGGCGGCCGAGGCGGAACTGCAGCGCCTGGCCGTGGACTACTGGAAGCTGGACAACGTGGCGGCGCCCGAACTCATGCAACTGTTCCTGCGCGACCCGGTCGGCAACCTGATCGAGTTGCACCAGATCGGCCGCTGCCGCTGCAAGCGCAGCGACCGCGCCTTCGCCGACGCGAAGGCCGCGCAAGGCGCCGCGCCCTCGCAGGGCCGGGACTGAGGGGCCTGGGGATAAGCCATGTTCATTGATCTGAATGACCTGGCGGGTCCGGCGCGCTACAAGCTGCTGACCGCGGCGATCGTGCCGCGGCCTATCGCCTGGATCGTGTCGCGCGACGCCGCAGGGACGACGAACGTGGCGCCGTTCTCGTTTTTCAACCTGATGTCCGGCGATCCGCCGTTGATCTGCGTCGGCATCGGCGTGCGTGGCGACGCGCCCAAGGATACCGCGCGCAACATTGCCGAACGCGGCGAGTTCACCGTGAGCCTGGTGTCCGCTCCGCAGGCCGGACGGATGAACGTGACGGCGGTGGACTTTCCGGCGGGCGTGGACGAGTCCCGGGAAGCCGGCCTGGAGCTGTCGCCGTCGCGGCGCATCGAGGTGCCCTGGGTGGCGCAATCGCCGGTGGCGTTCGAGTGCCGGGTACATGAACTGATGCGCATCGACCGCCGCAGCCTGATCGTGGCGCAAGTCGCGGCCATGCACGTGCGAGACGACGTGGTCGCGGACCGCGAGCATCTGTATCTGGATGGCCCCGCCATGGACCTGCTGGCGCGGCTGCACAACCCTGGCTGGTATTGCCGGCCGCAGGCGGCCTTCCAGATGCCTCAGCTGACGCTGGCGCAGTGGGAGGCGTTGAAGCAGTCGGGCGAGGCCGAGCGGTATCTGGAGCAAGGCGCCGCAGAGCGCTGATGGCACAAGCGCGCGGCGTCACCGCCCCGTCCGCGCCTTCAGATCCCCCATCTCCTCCAGCATGAGCTGGTGCGCATAGCGTGAGAACACGCTGACCAGCCGCGTGCGCGTGTGGTACGGCGGATAAAGCAGCGCCACCGTCACCGGCACGGCGGGGCTGAAGGGGCGGATCTCGACATTGTGGGCGGTGTATTCCTCGCGCGCGGCCAGCGGGTTGATGAGGGCCACGCCCAGACCCGCGCCGACCAGGGCGCAGATGGACGAGCCCAGGCCGGCCTCGGCCACGGTCTGGCGTTCGACCTTGGCCGTCCTGAACACCGCGTCGATCTTTTCGCGCAGCGGCGTGCCGCTGGTAAAGGCCACGAACGGCTCGCCGGCGAAGTCCGCGGGCTTGAGTTTTTTCAGTTTGGCCAGGCGATGGCCTTTGGGCACCACCGCTACGCAGCTCATCGTCAGCACGGGTTCGACCTGGATGCCGGGGGAGTCTCCCGACAGCATGGCCAGCCCGGTGTCGCAGAACCCCGAACTGATCCAGTTGTGCACCGTGCTGGCGTTGCCGGAATGGATGGACACCATCACGTCCGGGTATTCCGTCTTGAAGGCGGCGACGATGCGCGCCAGCAGGCCGCCGGCCAGCCGCGGCATGGCGGCCACGCTCAGGCGGCTGGCGCTGAACGAGCGGATGCTGGCCGCGGCCGACTCCAGGCCGGCCAGGCCGATGAAGGTCTTTTCCACTTCCTGGAAGAAGCGCGAGCCGTCCTGCGTCGGGCTCAGGCGGCTGCCGTTGCGGTCGAACAAGGCGAACTGGGTAATGGCTTCCAATTGCGCAATTAAGCGGCTAACGTGCGGCTGCGAGGTGTGCACGCGGCGCGCGGCGGCGGTCATTGAGCCGGTCATCATGACGGCGCGGAACGCCTCGATGTGCCTCAGGCCCATCCGTGGAATGGCCATGTCAAATCCGTATAGAGGAATACTTGATTGGAACTGGATAAAACCATACCGCTAGTTGATACTTTTCGCCAGCCGCGGGGCTCATCGCGGGACGAGGCGGCTGTCAGCCAGGCTGGCGCCGTCGATCGTGAACATAAGCATGCGCCGCTCGAACGGCGCCAAGGGAATCAGATGAAAGCACTTGCTGCGATCTCCGCCGCCGTGGCCCTCTTGGGTGGCACGGCCTCCGCCCACGCCGAAGGCCCCAGCCGCCTGGACAAGATCAAGGAAACCGGCGTGATCACGCTGGGCCACCCGGAGACCTCGGTCCCCTTCGCCTATCTCGACGGCAACCAGAAGCCGATCGGCTACACGGTGGAGATCTGCCAGGAAGTCGCCCAGTACGTGAAGGCCGCCCTGAAGCTGCCCAAGCTGGAGGTGCGCTACAACCCGACGACTTCCGCCACGCGCATTCCGCTGCTGGCCAATGGCACCATCGACCTGGAATGCGGCAACACCACCAACAACCTGGACCGCCACAAGCTGGTGTCGTTTGCGCCCACGACCTTCGTGGCGCAGGTGGTGCTGGTGGCGCGCAAGGACGGCGGCGTGGATCCCAACAACCTGGAGTCCTTCCGCGGCAAGTCCATCGCCGCGCAGGCCGGCGGCCAGACCTTCCGGTTGATCTCGCAGCTGAACGCCAAGGGCAACCTGGGCATCACCATGGCGCCCACCAAGGACACCGCCGAAACCATACTGATGGTGGAATCGGGCCGCGCCGCGGGGTCGGCCAATGACGACGGCATCGCCTATGGCGCGGTGGCTTCGTCGAAGAATCCCGACGCCTTCGTGATCGGCACCAAGGGCCTGGAAATGGCGCCCTACGGCATCATGGAGCCCAAGGACGATCCGGCCTTCAAGAAGGTGGTGGACGACGCGGTGCGCGATCTGATCAAGACGGGCAAGGTGGCAGCGATCTACGACAAGTACTTCAATGCGCCGATCCCGCCCAAGCAGATCAACCTGAAGTACCCGATGAGCGATGCCCTGAAGCGCGCGCTGGCCAATCCGACCGATTCCGGCGATCCCAAGGCGTACGAGTAAGCAGGTTGTCCGCGGGATGCCGGGCATCCCGCGCACCGCCGTGCAAGGACACCGGCCGCCAGGCGCGGCCGGCATCGCCATCAAGGGACGGGCATGAATTACAACTGGAGTTGGAGCGTCTTCCTGGAGATGTCGCCGGACGGCGTGCATACCTTCCTGGAAACGATCTTCATCGGCGTGGGCTGGACCTTGGCGCTGGCCCTTACCGCATGGGTGTTCTCGCTATTGTTCGGGGCGTGGCTGGGCGTGATGCGCACCGCCAGTTCGCGCCTGTTGAATGCGCTGGGCGCGACGTATGTGGAGGTGTTCCGCAACATCCCGCTGCTGGTGCAGATGTTCCTGTGGTATTTCGTGCTGCCCGAGCTGCTGCCGCATGCCTGGGGCCTGGCCATGAAGCAGATGCCGCAGCCCTGGGGCCAGTTCGTGCCGGCGGTGCTGTGCCTGGGGTTCTATGGATCGGCGCGCGTGGCCGAGCAGGTGCGCGCGGGCATACAGTCGCTGCCGCGCGGCCAGTTCCAGGCGGGCACCGCGCTGGGCCTGACCGAGACGCAGGTGTACCGCTACATCATCCTGCCCGAAGCCTTCCGCATTGTGCTGCCGCCCTTGACCTCGGAGTTCATGGGCACCATCAAGTATTCCTCGGTGGCGCTGACCATCGGCCTGCTGGAACTGACGGGACAGGCCCGCTCCATGCAGGAGTTCAGCTTCCATATCTTCGAAGCGTTCTCCGCCGCCACGGTGATCTATCTGATCATCAACGGCATAGTGGTGCTGGGCATGCGCCTGCTCGAACGCCATGTTGCGGTTCCCGGACTGATCGGTTCGGCGAAAAGGCCCTAGGACGACACCATGGGCAAATTCGATTTCGATGTGATCTGGGCGGCGCTGCCCTATCTGTTCAAGACGGGCATGACGTTCACGCTGACGCTGACCGCGCTGGCGGGCGTGATGGGCCTGGCGTTGGGCACGCTGCTGGCGATGATGCGGCTGTCGCGCTTCAAGATACTGTCGGTGCCGGCGGATATCTACGTGAACGTGATGCGTTCGATTCCGCTCTTGCTGGTGATCTTCTGGTTCTACTTCCTGGTGCCCTATATTGCCGCCTGGGTGGTGGGGTCGCCCACGCCGCTGCGCGTGGGGGCGTTCAATTCGGCGGTGATCACCTTCACTTTGTTCGAGGCCGCGTACTTCTGCGAGATCATGCGCGCGGGCATACAGTCGATCGCGCGCGGCCAGGTGTCGGCCAGCATGGCGCTGGGCCTGAACCACTGGCAGGGCATGCGCTACGTGGTGCTGCCGCAGGCCTTCCGCAACATGCTGCCGGCGCTGCTGACGCGCATCATCATCCTGTTCCAGGACACCTCGCTGGTGTATGTGCTGTCCTTGACCGACTTCCTCGGCGCGGCGGCCAAGATCGGCCAGCGCGATGGCCGTCTGGTGGAGCTCTATCTGTTCGTGGCGGTGGTGTATTTCGTGATCTGCTTCACGGCGTCCCGCCTGGTCAAGCTGCTGGAAAAGCGCACGCGAGTGCTGCGCTAGCGCAGCCCTTCCAGTTATCCACAGGTTCCAACAATGCAACTCTCTTCCCAGCCCCCGATGATAGCGATCAAGCAGGTCAGCAAGTGGTACGGCGACTTCCAGGTACTGGACGATTGCTCCACCACCGTGGGCCGTGGCGAGGTCGTGGTGGTTTGCGGGCCGTCGGGCTCGGGCAAGTCCACGCTGATCAAGACCGTGAATGCGCTGGAGCCCTTCCAGAAGGGCGAGATCCAGGTCAACGGCATTTCGGTGGGCGATCCGCGCACCAACCTGCCCAAGCTGCGTGCGGTGGCCGGCATGGTATTCCAGCACTTTGAACTGTTCCCGCACCTGTCGGTGACGGAGAACCTGTGCCTGGGCCAGCTCAAGGTGCTCAAGCGCGGCAAGGACGAAGCCCGCCAGCGCGCGCTGGCGCTGCTGGAGCGCGTGGGCCTGTCGGCGCACAAGGACAAGCATCCCGGCGAACTGTCGGGCGGCCAGCAGCAGCGCGTGGCGATAGCGCGCGCGCTGTCGATGGACCCGGTGGTCATGCTGTTCGACGAACCGACCTCGGCGTTGGATCCGGAGATGGTCAACGAGGTCTTGGACGTGATGACCGACCTGGCCGCCGAAGGCATGACGATGATGGTGGTGACCCATGAAATGGGGTTTGCCCGCCGCGTCGCCGACCGTGTGATTTTCATGGACGGCGGCAAGATCGTGGAAGACTGCGACAAGGAGCAGTTCTTCGGCGATGTGGAGGAGCGTGCGCCGCGCACGCGCCAGTTTCTTTCCAAAATCCTGCAGCACTGACAGCCATGACCCAGACCCACCCCGCCGCCGCCCGCGCACCCGTCGACCTGCGCAGCGACACGGTCACCCATCCCACCGCGGCCATGTACGAACGCATGCGCACCGCGCCCATCGGCGATGACGGCCTGGACGGCGACCCTACCGTGCGCGAACTCGAGGCTTACGTGGCCACGCAGCTGGGCAAGGAAGCCGGGCTGTTCGTGCCCAGCTGCACCATGGCCAACCTGTTGGCGGTGCTGGCGCAGACGCAGCGCAATGAACAGGTGGTGCTGGAGTCGGCTGCCCACATGTACACGTCCGAGCGCGGCGCCGCCACGTTCACCGGGTCGTTCTACCTGGGCGTGCCTGGTTCTGATGGCGCCATGGACCTGAACCGCCTGGAGGAAGCCTTGCTGTCCGGCGGCCACAGGTTGAAGACGGCGCTGGTGACGATGGAGACCTCGCACAACAATGCCGCCGGGGCGGTGCTTCCGCTGGACCACATGCAGGCGGTGCTCGGTCTGGCGCGTGCGGCGGGCGCGCCCGTGCACCTGGATGGCGCGCGCCTGTACAACGCCGCCGTGGCGCTGGGCGTGGCGGCGGGCGAGATCGCCCGCCATGCCGACACGGTGTCCCTGTGCTTGTCCAAGGGCTTGAGCGCGCCGGTTGGCGCGGTGCTGGTCGGCAGCCAGCCTGTCATGGCCCGCGCGCGCGTGCTGCGCCGCATGTTGGGCGGCACGCAGCGCCAATCGGGCATCATGGCCGCGGCCGGCCTGGAAGGCGTGCAGGCAATGAGCGGGCGGCTGGCCGAGGACCACGTCCGCGCGCGCCGCCTGAGCGCCGGCATCAACCGCCTGGGGCGGACGATCTCGGCCACTGAACCGCAGACCAACATCGTGCAGGTAGAGACGGCCGGCACCGGCATGAGCAATACCGAGTGGGTCGCGGCGCTGCAGGCAGCGGGCCTGCTGGTGCGCCCCTGGGGCCGTACGCGGTTGCGCTGCGTGACCCACCGCCACATCGGCGACGCCGACATCGACGCGGCCGTGCGGGCTTTCGAAACGGTGCTGAACGCCGGCTGATCTGCTCCGTTTCGGGGGGCGGGCGCGATGCGATAATGCCGCATGACCACGACCCATCTTTCCCGAAAAGACTATCTCTGCGCACTGGCGGTCGTGGTCATCTGGGGCACCAACTTCGTCGCCATGAAAGTCGGCATGCGGGGTCTTTCCCCCATGCTGCTGGGCGCGCTGAGATTCGCGCTGGCGGCCTTCCCCCTGATTCTCTTCGTACGCGCGCCGCGCCTGCCTTGGCGCTGGGTGGCGGCCTATGGGCTGGTGCAGGGCCTGGGCCAGTTCGGGCTGCTCTTCACCGCCTTGAAGTTCGGCATGCCGGCCGGCATGGCGTCGTTGGTGATCCAGACGCAGGCGTTCTTCACGTTGCTGCTGGCCGCGCCCCTGCTGCATGAGCGCGCGCAGCGCCATCATTGGATCGGGCTGGGCGTGGCGGCGCTGGGGCTGGCGGTCATCGCTGGCGGCCGCGGCGAAGGACCGGGCCAGATGACCATGCTGGGCTTCGCGCTGACGCTGGGCGGCGCGTTCATGTGGGCCGTGTCCAACATCATCGTGCGGCTGGCCAGCCGCAAGGCGCCCGGCTACGACCCGTTTGCCTTCATCGCCTGGAGCAGCGCCGCGCCGGTGCTGCCTTTCCTGCTGCTGGCCGTGCTGATCGACGGCTGGGAGCCGGTGACCGGCATGATCCTGGGCATGGGCTGGGGGGAAATCCTGTCGGTGTTGTACCTGGCGGTGCTGGCCACCTTGGTGGCCTACACGCTATGGACGCAATTGCTGACGCGCCACGCCGCCGCCAAGATCGCGCCGTTCTCGCTGCTGGTTCCCGTAGTGGGGCTGTGGGCCGCGTCGATGGCCTTTGGCGAGCGGCTGGAGCTGCTGCAATGGCTGGGCGTGGCCTGCGTCCTGGCCGGCCTGCTTTTCAACCAGCTGGGCGGGCGCTGGCTGCGCACACGCTGATTCGGGCTTCCCAGAACCCTACCCCGCGCCGCCTCGCCCGTGCGGACTAAGCCGTAACGGCGAGCAGACCCGGCGGCCTCAGAGTTGCTCGAAACGGATGTAACGCTTATCGGTGTACTCCCGGCGGGTGGTGATCTCTTCCACGCTGGCGCCCGGGGGACCGCGCCGCAGCCATTCCAGCATGTGGTCGACCTGATCGGCGGTGCCTTGCACCAGGGCTTCGACCGTGCCGTTCGGCAGGTTCTGCACCCATCCCTTGGCGCCCAGCATGTGGGCGCGCCGCACCGTGGCGTGGCGGTAGCCCACGCCCTGCACGGTGCCGGTAATCGTGACGTGCACGGTCTCGATATGGGTATCGGCTTTAGGGTCTTGCATTGTTTCTCTCTTGGATGAGGCGCCGCGCTCGGCGATGTACGTAGACGGTAGTGACTACGGCGGATGGTCTATAGGCCCGGGGGTCGCCTGGCGATACGTTAGAGCTCATGTCAAAACGTGCCAACGGGAACACCGTTACCAGAGCTTGGAGAAGCCATTATGGAAGAGACCAGTTTGTTGTCGGAAGCTGAGACAGCGCGCTACAGGGAGCAAGGTTACCTGGCCCTGAACGACATGTGCCCGCAGGACGAGGTGGGTTACATCCGCAGGACGCTGCTCGACCTGTTTGCGAACAAGACCGGCTACAACGAGGGTGCGCAGTATGACTTTGTGAGCCGTGACGACCCGTCCAAACCCGCCAAGTTTCCCAGTTTGCACGATCCGCGCCATTATGCCCCGGGCCTCCTGAAGACCGAGTATCACGAGCGCACCCTGGAACTGGCGCGCCAACTGTTGGGCCCCGAGGCCGCCCTGTACGGCGAGCACGCCCTGCTCAAGCCTGGCCCACACGGACCGGAAACCCCGTGGCACCAGGACGAAGCGTTCCGCTCGCCGGACTTCATCTACAACGAACTCAGCATTTGGCTGGCGCTGCAGCCGGCTACGCTAGAAAACGGCTGCATGCAGTTCATCCCGGGCTCCAACCAGTGGGACGTGCTGGAGCATCGATCGCCGGGCGGCGACAAGACCCTGCATCCGCTGGAATGCTGCGGCGATTTCGCGCGCGACCAGGCGGTGCCGGAACCGTTGGACCCGGGCGGCATCACGGTGCACGACGCCCGTACCCTGCACTTCACCGGACCCAACACCTCGCAGTCGCCGCGCCTGGCCTACATCCTGATCTACAACACGCCGCCGGTCTACAAGCCTGGACGCCGCGAGTTCCCGTGGCTGGAAGGCCGCTGGACCGACAGCCAGACCCGCAAGAAGCAGTGGCACAAGCGCGGCGGGCTGGCCGTGGACGTGATGCGCCGTTTGCCGGGCGCGCGGCTGACCAGCCCGCGCTGGGTGGCCTGGGCCACGATCCGGGCGGTGTCCAAAGTCTGGCCGCGATAACGGGGGCGCAGGGGCCGCAAGAGTCCCTGCGATAAGGCTGGGTCTTATACACATCTGGCGCCGCCGACCACCATCACACGGTG